>JBHHYW010000324.1:0-3862 GCA_046757745.1 Candidatus Scalindua sp. | reverse complement strand
GTTATAGAAGATATACAATAGACGAAGGTGAAAATACAAAACGCTATTTATGTGCTTAATTAGGAGTGTTTTTAACGATTAGTCCTTATTTTCATATCTTACAATAATTTTTCAAAACAAGCTGCAATCTCGTCTATGAATTCTTCGGTGTTTGCAATCTTTCTGGCAGGAGGATCTGATAGTCTTGCAAGATCACCTGTCATTATACCGCCCTCTATAGTACTTATAATCGCCTTCTCTAATTTTTCTGCAAAAGTTATCAGCTCTGGTATTATCTGCCATATTCAACTCCTAACATTTATTATTTCTCTTCTCTGCGACTCAATAAATCTTCATGATCAGGTAACAATAAATACTTCTTCAAATGGTTGTCTATACACCTATAAGGCCCCCGTTTGTCAAGCACAAAAGTTCCATATAGTGTATTAACATCTTATTGACTTGACTCTGTTATTTGAAAACGTTTTTTTCAATTGAGAATTTTTTCATCTTGTTTAAAATTGTACGTCTGTTCAAACCTGTGGACTCGGCTATATCACTTATTTTGCCTTTATGTCTTTTGAATACTTTAATGAAGTATTCTTTCTCGATAGAATCTATATATTCCTGCATATTTTCATAAGAAGAGATATCCGGTTCGGGGTTTAAAGGTTGTGGTAAAAGATGCTGGTTATCAGAATGAGGCGTAAATAACTCTATATTTTCGATAGTGTCAGATTCTTCCAGTAGAACGGCTTTCTCGATTACCCCTTCCAGTTCTCTTATATTTCCTGGCCATGAATATGACATAAGTCTTCTCAAAACACTGGATGAAATGCCGGATATGTTCTTTTTGAAACGTTTGTTGAATTTTTCAATAAAATGATCCACTAAAAGGGGAATATCATCAGTACGTTCTTTGAGGGAAGGTAGTCTTATAGAAATTATATTGAGCCGGTAAAAGAGATCTTTCCTGAACTTTCCTTTTTCTATCAATTCAAGGAGGTCCTGGTTCGTTGCGGCAATAATACGGATATCCACATCTATACTCTTCTCACCTCCGACTCTCTCAATCTGTCTCTCCTGTATTACCCGTAACAGCTTAACCTGAGTGAGAGTTGACAATTCACCGATTTCATCAAGAAATATGGTTCCTTTATCCGCTAGCTCAAACTTTCCCTTTTTATCCCGAATAGCTCCGGTAAAAGAGCCCTTAACATGTCCAAAAAGCTCACTTTCCAAAAGGGTTTCAGGCAGGGCAGCACAGTTTATAGCTATCATCTCATTATCTTTCCTGTGACTGTTATAATGGACAGCCCTGGCTACCAGTTCCTTGCCTGTGCCGGTCTCTCCGGTAATAAGAATGGTGGAATCAGTCTGCGAGACCCTTTCTATCAGGTCGAAAATTTTCTGCATCAGGTAACTTTTGCCTATTAAGTTGTGAAAATGGTATCTCTCTCCTAATGTCGTTTGCAGCATCCTGATTTTGTCATTTTTTACATCTAATTCCTGAGTCAGGTCTTCCAGTATCTTCTGAGATTGCTGGTACTGAATCTCTTTATTTACTCTTTTCGTAACATTCTTGCTGATTGAAAGAACACCCTGTATTGAACCGTCTTTATTAAAGATAGGAACACAACTCTGGTCAAAAAAGTGGGTAGCATTGTCAGGAGAGGTGAGCTTCAATTCTCTGATATTAAAGGTCTGCTTTGTCTTAATGACATTATTCAGGTTTTTTGCCAGTTCCTTTTCTTTAGACTCGATCATAAGTTTCAGGTAGTTTGTACCTTTTACATTATTAAAACTTACACCATATGTCTGTTCGGCAGTTTTGTTCATGAGCACAATTTTAAGGTCTTTGTCCAAGAGGATAACATCAGAATCAAGATTGTCGATTATCGACTTATCTATGCTTCCATCGCTGGACAACAAGAAAGGATGAATTTCAGCCTGATTTCCTTCGGGAGACATTAGTGATTTCTGAATCGAATCCTTTATCTTTTCCATGTTATTTTATTAAACTTATTTTAAAGTTAGTATTAATGGGAACAGTATTGCCTATTTCATATAAAACGGTACTACTTATAAACCGTTTATACATAATCAATAATGTAAAAATATTCATTTATTTGTCACAATCTTTTAATACAAATTACCATATATGAGAATATAAATCTACTATAAATGGGAACCTAGATGCCCTTTTGTGCTGAATACCGCTTCTTTTTAACCAGTAGAAATATATAAGTGTTGTTACGTAAGACACTTACAAAATATGGCACACTCATTGCTCTTATGATAATTGGAAAGAAAAAAATTTATCAATTTTAAAATTAAATATGAAAGGAGGTAAATAAAATGAAAAGGGAACTAACAAGACGGAACACATTACCCTTATTTGATGCATTTCATGATGATATGAACAGGATGTTGGAAAATTTTTGGGATAAAAACTTTTCCGGAATGGGTTGGAGCCCCGATGTAGACATTGCTGAAACAGATAAAGATATTATCATTAAGGCTGAAATCCCCGGAGTTGATCCAAAGGATATAGACATCTCAATCATGGATAACACGCTGACAATAAAGGGTGAGAAAAAAGAGGAAAAGGAAGATAAAGGCAAATCTTATCACCGGGTTGAAAGATCGTATGGTAGTTTTACCCGTAGAATTCCGCTTCCCGCACATGTTAAGACTGACGAGGTAGAGGCAAAAGATCATCATGGCATACTGGAAATTACTCTGCCAAAGATGGAGAAGGCAAAGGCAAAGAAGATTACGGTCAAAACTGCCTGAATTCGAACACTATTGAGACACGGGACAAACCGTGTCTCAATAGTGGCAAACAGGAAAATAATTTGTTTATTAAGAAAAAATATATTCAATTTGAAAGGAGGTCTAAGATGTTAATACCAGGAACACTAGAAGCTTTATTAGGATTACAGGAAGCGCTTGACCGTACGTTTGATACAGGCTTCTTTGATAGTGCAACAACGAATCGAGGTGTGCATCCGCCGGTTAATATCTTTGAAAAGGATGGAGAGATGGTTCTGATTTCAGAATTGCCCGGAATAAACAAGAAGGATCTGAATATTGAAGTAAAAGGAAACACTGTCCGTCTTGCAGGAGAACGTACCATTGAGCACGGAGAAAACGTCAGTTATCATCGCATAGAACGTAACTCTTCTAAATTTGACAGGACGTTGAAACTGCCATTTAATGTTGAATCAGATAAGGTAAAGGCAGAATATCAAGATGGTCTTCTCGTGCTTTCTCTGCCACGTGCTGAGGCAGATAAACCAAAACAGATTACAATCCAATAATTATCTGAAAGGAGGATATCATGAGCAAGGAAACGAAAGAGATAACAAAAACTGAAAACAGGAAGCCGGAAAAAACCGAATATTCCGGAGAGAGAACAGTACCTGGGAAATATTATATTCCCAAGACTGATATTGCAGAGACGGAAAAAAGCCTTGTGGTTACAATGGACGTTCCAGGAGTACGGAAGGAAAACGTAAATATCACTCTTGAAAATAATAACCTGGAGGTTGATGCTAAAATTGATCATTCACCGTATGAAAAACTCAATCCGGTATATACCGAGTACAACGTGGGGCATTATGCTCGCCGATTCACCGTATCAAATATCATTGATACGGCAAAAATCGATGCGAATCTCACTGATGGTGTGTTGACCTTGAAATTACCAAAGGCTCCTGAAGCACTGCCTAGGAAGATTGAGATTAAGTGATCGATATCGACACAAGGTTTCTTATTGAGTAAGTACCAGGGAATGGAAGAGTAAATTTATAGAGTTTTTAATTCATATAATCTTAATTTAATAGAAAGGAGGCCTATTATGGCTTTGCGAGATTTAATA
>JBHHYW010000323.1:0-3876 GCA_046757745.1 Candidatus Scalindua sp. | reverse complement strand
GTATCTCGGCCCTCTGACACTGTTTCCACTCAGGATTAAACTCTTTACAGAACCATACTGCAGAAACACCCAGGAGCAGGATAGATATCACAAGCAGCCATATTAATTTGACGTAAGGACCCATTTAAATTATCTCCGCTTTGCTACGCAATTGAAGAATTGAGGAATTTCTGAATTCCCTAATTCCTTGCAATGCTAAGCTCAGCTTTGCCAGGATTGGTAAAAATATTTTTGTTAAACGACTAATGCCTCATCCCTAAAAATTCAATGCTGTATTGAAAATTTGAAAGGATAGGATATATTTAACATCAAATACATATCTTAGGAAAATTTTGATAGGAATTAATAACATAATCGCAAATAAACTCATAAAAATGTAGTATCTAACTACGCCTAAGGTTTTATAGAAATTTTTAAATATTACCTGCGGCACAACCAGACAGGCGCCAAAATAGAGGATAAAAAACGCAATTCCACCGGCAATAGGAAAATTTACCATTTCTATTACAGGCATCTCTTTTAGAACAGTTTTATCTTCCCATGGCCAGTAAAATATTCTAGCCGGCCCCCTGAAAAACTGTCCGATAATTATAAGTATATACCACATCGCAAAACCAAAACCAAAAACTGATATTGCTACCGGCCTATCTCTAAAAGTATATCTACCTATACCGGTTTCTTTATTCGGGTCGATAAACGGGAGCATCATTAAGCCTACAAGCAAAATAGATGGAACTACGACTCCTGCTAACCATGGATCAAAATATATGAGCAGTTCCTGCAGTCCTATGAAGTACCACGGCGCCCTCTCACTAATGGGTGTGTCGGCAGGGTTTGCCAGTTCTTTTAATGGTGCATTCATAAAAAGAGACCATGTCATTATTATGAACGTAAATATAAGCCCTGCGAGAAATTCTATGCCAACAGAATCACGGAGATGTTTAACAGTATAGTCTTGCTCTTTAGGCGTCAGGGTCTCAAAGCCCTCCTTGAACTCGCCTTTTACGTTAATATTCTTAACGCATTCCCACTCCTTCTCTGACATGCGAACTATAACTTCGCCCTTTTCCTTAGATCCTTCTTCTAATTCAGCCATTCTAATTTTCCTGTTAAATCCTAATTCAAACGTGACGAGTAGGGGCTCAACATCTTGAGGCCCTTAAAGGCTTTCCGCTAAAGAGGCCCTGAAACTCCTCCAGCCCTTCTTATACGCCAGAAATGGAAGCCCATTAAACCGGCGATTCCAAGAGGTATTGCTATTGCGTGTAAAAGATAAAACCTTAACAAAGTAGGCTGTCCAACTGACGTGCCGCCCACCAGAATAGAATTTACATCTTTACCATGCTCTAAGATTGCAAATGGCCCCTTTGCCCCTAATATAGGCGCATTTTCTCCCATACTGGTCCCTATAGTAACGCCCCAGTAGGCCAACTGGTCCCATGGAAGCAGATACCCTGTGAAACTTGCAAGTAAAGTCATTACCAGGAGAATCACCCCTACAATCCAGTTCAATTCTCTTGGGGGTTTGTATGCCGCTGTTAAGAAGACACGCAACATATGAAGGGCAACAAACATTACCATTAAGTGGGCCGTCCACCTATGCATGTTTCTTATCAGGACGCCAAACGGCACAATGTATCTCATGTCCTCAATATTTGCATAAGCCGAATTCACATCCGGATTATAATAAATCATTAAAAACGCACCGGTACATGCAAGTAATGAGAAGAAAAAGACACTTAAACCACCAAGGCAAAATGTATAAGTTATTATCCTCCTCCCACCCACACTCATATTATAAGGGTGTAACTGCATGATTTTCGCTATTCCGCGCATGAGGCTGTTGAATGGAGACAAAGGCTTAAATTCACCAAACAAGAGGTCTCCAAATACAGCCTTCCAGACCTGCGTTTCCTTTACATCTGTTTTCTTGTCTTCTTCTTTATTCTGTCTTTCCATAATAACCCTGTTTTCGCCTCATTTTCGATTAAATCGCTATTTTCTCCGCCCATCAAAACATACAAAAGTACCAGCATAACTACATGCTATTCTTTGTTTACGTCAGACCTGCAAAATAAAATCAATGCCGACTATATTGCCTTTATCTATAACCAGGCGTCCGTCATCGCCCATTGAGATGTGAGCACGATCCAGAGGTCTAGGCGGAGGCCCTGCAAAATTTACCCCATTTTTATAGTATTGCCCTCCGTGACAAGCGCATTTAAATATTTGTTCCTTCTCAAGCCATTTAGGTTGACACGACAAATGCGTACACACCGCTATGAGTGCATACAGACCCTTTTCCTCCCTGATAATCCATACCTTGCGCGAACTTATGAGTGTTACAGAACCCATAGGATAGTCTTCAGGCCTGCCTGCTTTGAATATACTTGAAGGTTCATAGGAGACTCTGGGGATTAAAAAACGGATAGTAGCGAATGCCCACATAGATACCATCCCCCAGAAAATCAACCAGGCTGACCAGAAAAGGCCTCTTCTGGTCGCTGTCTTTGGATGTGTTAAAAGCGATTCAGGTTCGTAATTTTCGTCACTGGATAAATCAACGTGTGCCATAATTAAAACTCGACTATTAATTCAAAATTTAAAAAGGCAAACACCCTGCCTTCACAAAGAGCGTCATCATAAACAACTCTTTAGTAAGCCAGGGCTTTCAATCTAATCGCTGACAATTGAATTTGATATGAAAAAGTTTCGGTGAGGTTTTACTTCTTTACTTATTGAAAAACAAAAAAATGCAACAGCCTGATTTCCTTCCCCCACCACCATACTGTAAAGGAAATCCGGCCAAGCCACACGTATAACTTGCAGACAATATATAAATTTATACTATAATGTCAAGTACTTTTTAATTTTATTTGTCAAAAAAACACTTGAAATAAAAGCAAATAAAATGTAGGGTAACGAAAAGGTTTTCCAAACATGTTGTAATGCTTTCTGAAATATTGATGCTAAATCAAGGAGGGATACGATGAGAAAAGTCGTGATTGTATTAAATATGGTTGTTATATTAATAATTTTCTCTTTTTATGGGTGCGGTATTGCTGATCAAACGAATAGCGGTTCCTCAACGATCCCATCATCCGGGGCAACAATACACATTGTTAAAATGACTGGTGATTATGAGTTTGTGCCATCTTCATTAACGATTAAACGAGGAGATAGCGTGAAATGGGTTGTGATCGAAAAGGTTCACGAAGTAGCAAGCGGGACAGTAATTGAAGGGGAAGACGGACGGGAGGGTGTGCCTGATGGCCTCTGGAAAACAGGCAAAATGGCTTCGGGAAGCTTTACCTACACTTTTAATTCTACCGGTACGTTTCCTTATTACTGTGATTCTCATGTTGATCAGGGGATGATAGGATCGATTACGGTTGAATAATTTCCTCATGAAGAATATCAATGAACTGTTAAGGCCGCGATGACTGCGCTGCTCGCTCTCTCAAGTGCTTTCTTGTATATCGTTAGTTGGTTGTGGCAAAACGGATAAAGCGGACACTACAAACCTGGTGTGCTATGCCAACCCATTCAAATCAATAACTTTTTCTTGTGCAACATCGGCTTCTGCCTTTTCAATCTCTGTTTCAGAGATTTCCGGTTTTGTCTTTTCCTGAGTACTGAACTGCATCTCAAATAGTTTTCTATACAGCCCTCCATTTGCAAGAAGTTCATGGTGAATCCCTGTTTCGGCGATTCGCCCATTATCGAGCACCACGATCAAATCCGCATGCAATATGGTTGACAGCCGATGAGCGATAACGAATGTGGTGCGGTTTTCCACAAGCCTGTAGATGGCTTTCTGAATGAGTTGTTCTGTCTCTGTATCCACAGATGAGGTAGCTTCATCCAGGATGAGGA
>JBHHYW010000322.1:0-3892 GCA_046757745.1 Candidatus Scalindua sp. | reverse complement strand
GCATTAAAATTACGCATTGCGGCAAAAAGAGATGGCCGAGAGCTTGAGGTAAAGGAAGAGACAGTATTAAGGCAGTGTGAACAGGAATATGTAGAACCAGCAGGTAAGTATGTTAATGATTGTGATGCGGTAATTTCTATTGCCTGTGGTGTGGGGGTGCAGACATCAGCAGAGAAATATACGCCGGTTAGAGTAGTCCCAGGACTTAATACTACCTTTATGGGAGCGCCCGTAGAACCGGGACTGTTTTTGGAGAGATGTGCCGGTTGCGGCGACTGTGTGCTTGATAAAACCGGCGGTTTTTGTCCCATAAGTAGATGTTCAAAAAGTTTACTCAACGGTCCGTGTGGCGGATCGATGGGCGGTAAGTGCGAAGTGTCGGAAGATATACCCTGTGTATGGAACCAAATATATGTCCAACTTGACAATCAACAGTTAATGCATTATATGGATGATATCAGGCCGCCAAAGAAATGGTCTGTAAGCACAGGAAGTACTCCACGTAAATTAGAACTCAAACATCTGCAAAAAGAAAAGGAATAAAATAGTGGAACAACCAGTCAAGATTAAAGAAGACGTTTACTGGATTGGCGCACTGGACCCCAACCTCGTTACATTTGACATAGTTATACCTACCAAATACGGTACAACTTATAATTCCTATCTGGTTCGTGGTGAGAAGATAGCTGTTATAGATACTGTAAAGGCATATTGTGTAGATGGCTTTATTTCAAAAATAAGATCGTTAGTCAGGCCGGAGGATATTGCTTATATAGTTATCAATCACACGGAGCCTGATCATTCAGGTGGTTTGATCAGATTGATGGAATTAGCGCCTAATGCAATACCTGTCTTTTCCAGAGGGGCAAGAACTTTTGTGAAGAATATTCTACACAAAGAGTTTGATTACAAAGAGGTGAAAGATGGCGATAGTATTGACCTTGGCGGTAAGGTGCTGAAGTTCATATCTGCTCCATTTCTCCATTGGCCTGATACTATGTTTACGTATCTTGAAGCCGACAAGATACTCTTCCCGTGTGATGCGTTTGGTTCACATTATTGCAGTGATAAAAGATTTAACGATGAACTCGGTTCCAAGGAGGATGCATTTAGCGCATATGAATTCTATTACGATACGATTTTAAGGCCTTTCAAAAAGCATGTTATTAATGCCCTGGGAAAAATAAAGGATATAGATATAGATATAATAGCTCCATCTCATGGGCCAATACTAAGGGAAAATATAGAAAGATATATTGAGGCTTATAGAGAATGGTCAGGGAGGACAAAAAAACATCCTGACAAAAAGAAGATTACAGTCATATATGTGTCATCATACGGTAATACAAAAAAGATGGCAGAATCTATTTATAGAGGAGCATGCCTTCCTGATGCAGATGTTTCTCTTTTTAATGCAGCAGAAACTGATTTGGAGGTTTTGCTTGACGAAATTGAGGCCTCTGATGAGATTATCCTCGGTACTCCCACACTGAATGCGAAGGCGCCAAAGCCCATATTCGACATTATTTCAAGCCTTGTAACACTGAATATCAGGGGCAAGGCGGCGGCTGTTTTTGGGTGTTACGGCTGGAGCGGCGAAGCCGTACAGATAATCGAAGACATCTTAAAGAGTTTACGTTTCAAGATAGTTGCTGAAGGTTGCAGGTTAAGGATGATACCTTCTGAAGAAGCGCTGAATGAATGCGAGGAATTTGGCAGAAAATGTGCGTCAGCTATTTAATTCCCTGATTGTGGAATCACCAATGTATTCGCATGCATGACGTGCAAGCAGCCCGCCCGAAACAAACAGACTATCAACTAATGTTTTTCTTTTGATAATGTACATCCTTCTTTATATTATATACCTTCAAGTACTTTCATAAATTATCAGGAGTTTAAATCTTGCAGAAGAAGCAAAATAATTTGGATAAAAAAGATATAACGTTAGATATAGTTGAAACTGCAATGGCAGAAGAGCTCAAGGCAAGCGGCCTGTACAGGAGAATATCAGCACAACTTGAGGACAAGGCTGCAAAGCTTAAGTTTGATGTAATGGCAGATGCAGAGCAGAGACATTATGAGAAATTAAAAGAGTGGTATGAGGATAATTTTGGTAAAAGCCCTAAAGCTAAAAAGATAAAAACATCAAAAGCCGTCAAAGTGAAGAAGCCTGAAAAAAAAGCAGGTTATGAGGATGTAATAAAAATAATAATAGAGGCAGAGACAAATGCCTGCAAATTTTATGAAAATGCTGCAAAGAAGACAAAAGATGAAGGTGCAAAAATACTGTTTGAAGCGCTTATAAAAATGGAGAGCGCTCACGTTACTCAATTCAAGGATGAATTTCGCGTAATAACGGAACCATCGCTATGGTGTGCAGAGGAAGATATTCCATGGATGCTGGAGGTGTAAGTTCAGTATTTTTAATTAAAGGAAGAACCACAGATTTCACAGATGGCACAGAATTTCAAAATATTATTTTTTTATTATAATCAGTGAAACCTGCGTAATCTGTGGTTTCAAATCAGAAATTCGATAAATTTAGCAATCTGCCCGGCTACGTCGTTCGGGTGGGCTGAAAGGAGCTTAAATATAAATTATGTGGGAAAGAATTGCAGATATTATAAATAATGGCAAAAAGTTTATCATAACAACTCATCTGTTTTCAGAGGGAGATGCGATCGGTTCAGAGCTTGCACTTAAGCATTTTTTGTGTGATTTAAATAAGGAGGCCGTAATAGTAAACAATGAAGCACTGCCTGCTGTTTACCGTTGCTTTGATACAGATAGAGATGTTAAGTTTTTAAGAAATAAGGATGTTAATATAAACCTTAATGATTTTGATGCTATATTTATTGTTGATGTAGCTGATTGGAGCCAGTTGGGTGATTTTGCAGACACGATAAAGGCCAGCCAGATTACCAAGATATGTATAGATCATCATCCTACGAACCCCGGCTTTGCTGACATAAATGTTATAGTCAAAGACGCATCTTCTGCAGGAGAGCTGATATATGACCTGATCACACATATGAATGGAGAAATTACACTGGAGGTAGCAACGCCTTTATATCTCTCAATTGCAACTGATACAGGGTGGTTTAAATTCAGTAATACAAGTGCAAAGGCTTTTAGGGCTTGTTCTGCTTTAATAAAGGCCGGGGTGAAATCCCAGATAATATACGAAAAGCTAAATCATAACAAACACATAAGCTATTTGAAGTTATTAAGCCTTACGCTTGGTATATTACGTTCAGAATGTGACGGGCAACTGGTATGGACTAAAATGACGAAAGAGATGATTAAATCATCCGGTGTAGAGTTCGTGGACACGGATGTAATTATTGATCTTATCCGTGCAGTAAAGGAGGTGGAGGTTGTAGTTATATTCAGGGAACTGGGGGAGAGGAAAACAAAGGTGAGTTTTCGTTCAAAACACACGATAGATGTAAGTAAATTAGCATCTGATTTTGGAGGGGGTGGTCACGTGCGTGCTGCCGGAGCATCACTGAATGAACCAATAGATATAGTTATTGGAAACGTCATATCTGCAGCAAGTGGATTAATGGAGGAAGCCCCAGCCTGTGTCTCTTCAGTCAGCAGTCTCACATAGTAGCATTTGAGAGGAAATTATAAATTCAACTCACATTCAGGAGATTATTAAGATGTCAAAATGGGAGTGTTCTGTCTGCGGTTATATATATGATCCGGAAAAAGGAGATAGCATTAGTGGTATCCCACCTGGTAATCCTTTTGAAACATTGCCGGATGATTGGGTTTGTCCGGCATGCGGTGCCGACAAAGATTCATTTGAGATGATGGGACAATGAGACTTAAAAACAAGACAGCAATTATTACTGGTGGTGGAACAGGTATTGGGAAGGCATCTGCC
>JBHHYW010000321.1:0-3893 GCA_046757745.1 Candidatus Scalindua sp. | reverse complement strand
TAAATAATGCCGTACAACAGATGGACCAGGTTACACAAGGGAATGCAGCCAGTGCCGAAGAGACGGCGTCAGCAAGTGAAGAAATGTCGGCACAGGCAGAAAGCCTTGTGGAGCAGATTGGGATATTGGCATCACTGGTTGGAGGCAAAGGCGATGGTGTATCGCAAGCAAATGACGAACCCTTAAATGCAAATAGACCTCATCGTGAGTATTCCGGGCAGATTGATCATAGAGATAAAGGAGCTAACAGGCCTGTACAGAAAGGCATCTCCGGTAAAATAGGAAATGGTAATGGAAACGGCGGACAAAGGGTATCAACAAAGACTGATCCGGAGGCTGTAATTCCAATGGGAGAAAACAGGATCATAGAACATGGTGAACATATGAATGATTTTTAAGGAGATACAAAATGGAAGCTGTAGCAGAAAAAAAAGAAGCATCGATTCACGAAGGAAAATATCTGACGTTTGTCCTGGGAACTGAAGAATACGGTATTGAGATCATTAAAGTGAGAGAGATCATCGGCATTATGGATATTACTACCGTACCCCAGACTCCGGATTATATGAAAGGCGTAATTAATCTGAGGGGAAAGGTAATACCCGTAATTGATCTGAGATTGAAGTTTTCGATGCAGGAAGAGGAACATACAAAGGAAACGTGCGTAATTGTAGTAGAGGTGAACAGCACGCATATAGGGATTATAGTCGATAGTGTCTCAGAGGTACAGGACATTAATGGTCCAGATATAGAGGATTCACCGGAACTTGGCCAGGGAGTAGATGCAAACTTTATATTGGGCATGGGCAAGGTAGAAGAGAAGATAATAATACTCCTCGATATTGAGAAGGTCCTGACATCAGAAGATCTGGATATGGCAAAACAGGTCGCAGAATAATTATTTGGGAATTTAGGAATTCAGGAATTTAGGAATTGAGGGATTGTAGGACGTAGGGTGGATTAAAGTCCTCTGCGTTATTTGACCGGAGAAGGACGAAGCCACCGTAATTCATTAGGAATGGAAGAATTGTTGGATGTAGCTGTTTAGAATAATGCTCACAAAAGTCGTTGTGAGCAGTCTTGCCGTGCAGGATTAAGACCTGTAAGTCGAAGGCGTAATCGTAGATCTATGATATGATTATGCCTTTTTTATTCGATCCTGAATTGAGCAATCTTATTATACATGCAGTTGTAGCCGCTGGCTTTAGCCTGCGTTCTGTAATGTAGCCGTCCGTCTTGGCGGACGTTCTTCATCACTTGTCGGGTTTGCGTAAGTTACGCAACCTCAAGGCATCGGCGTGAGCTCAGCCGAACGGTTGCGGCTACCCGCCCGAACGTACTTTTCGGTGCAGGCGGGCAAAATCGCTTAATTTGGTTGATAACACAAGATATTGTAAATTTATAATCAAAGCGGCTGAAGGAGGGAATTAATGAGTGATAAGAAGAATGCTACGAATGCTCAAGGAAGTATTGATTCTATACAAGCTCTTATGAATGTAGCGCAAATCACGGCTTCGAGCAGCAAGAATATTCAGAATGAGGCAGAGACTATCGTAACCTCTTGCTATACAGATGGGACAAGGGGAGAGGCGCACAGAAATCTGTTGCTTGACAAGGTGGACGGCATGAGGAGTCTGGCAGAGTTATATGAGTCTGCATCGAAAAGGTTTGAAAGCGCCGCCAAGGAGCTTGCTAAGCGGGATTCCGGAAGATGAGGTCTGGGCTGATGTGTTAGCTTACTGTACTTTCTTTGCGGACCAACTGGAATCTGAAAAGAATAACAGTGAATGTGTCCTTAATATACTACATGAGAATACAACATAAAAAAATAGTGAACTGAATTATATGGGAATTTCAATGCTTAGACTTCGCTCACCTGTCCGCCAGTCTGTTAGGTGGAACATGACGTTATTCCGAGCGGAGTCGAGAAATCATAGTCGCTGAAGGCCTAATTTAAAAATCTATGTTGTCTCTAAAGAAAGCACAAAATGGAAATGATCAGATGGGATAAATCATTTAGCGTAAATGTATTAAGATTTGATGAGGAACACAAAAATATTATCTTGATCATAAATCGTCTTATTGTTGCAATGCAAAACAATGATGAATGTGAAAAGGTTTCAGATGCATTAAATGAAATGACTTCATATGCGATTTCTCATTTCAAGACCGAAGAAGATTATATGAGAAGGTTTGGGTATCAAGAGTATAAACTGCACAAGGAAGAACACCGGGAGTTTACTAAGACTACAGTTGGTTTCTGTAAAAGAGTAATGAACGGAAATTATAACATTGCATCTGATTTGATTGAATATCTAAACCATTTCCTGGCAAATCATATACAGGGAACTGATAAAGAATATACTGAATGTTTCAACAAGAATGGAATTTATTAGTGTATATGTGGATTCGGCCTCTGGCCTTAATCCACCCTACATCGTACCATACATTTGTTTACTTGTAGGGTGGATTAAGCGCCTGTCCGCCAGCTTGTTAGGCGGGAAGCGAATCCACCTTTATTATCTCTGCTTTAGGATTTTATAAATGAAAATAAAAAACAAAATATTATTCTGGTTTTTAGTACCCACTATTATAATCGCAAATATTACGGCAGCATTTTGCTATTTCTTCACTCGAAATACTGTAGAACAAGGCATCTTTAATCAATTGGAGATAGCTGCTGATGAGTTACAGGAACATGTCACTATTTTGTTAAATGAAAAGAAAGCGAAAACCATTGATCTTAGTTCTGATGGTTTCATAAGAAGATGCACAGAAGAGATTACGATGAAAGAGGAAAGGATAAGTTATTACACCTCTGCGTTAAATGCCCATCTTACTATAAATAAGAAGTCACTGTGTCCGGATATTTTCAGTGTGTCTATTGTCGGCTTTGATGGCAAAATAATTGCGTCTACTGATGAAAACCGTATTGGAGAAGACGTTTCCGGTAAAGAATACTTTTTGGAGGCGGCCTCTCATATCGTCTACAACACTGAACCATATTATGATACTCATTTAAAGGAGATGATGATTGACTTTTCCACTGTTATACTTAGCAAGGTTGAACGGGAACCTATCGGGATCATTGTCAATCAAGTAAAGTTATTTCAAAAAGAGGATAAAGGACTAAAGAGCGTATCAATTCCACAGGATGATGAACAATTAATGGCCGTAAATAAGGCTCGTACATTAGACTTTAGTTCCGATGGCTTTATCAGGGATAGCACAGTAGAAATTACCAGAAGAGATAAAAGGGCTTTGTATTATACCGGTCTCTTAAATGAGCATCTTGAAACAATTAAGAAACCCCTTGATCCTGATATTATCGCAGAATTTGTCGTTGATCTTGACGGTAACGTAGTCAGTTCAACAGATATTGATCAAATAGGCAAAAATGTTTCAAATGAAGAATATTTCTTAAAGTCATTGAGAAGAGGTTCTCATATAAGCAATTTACATTATTTCCCGGAATTAGGGGTAAATACTCTCGAAGCAGCAAGACTACTTATAGGCACAACAGGTGAATATAATCCTATAGGCGTAATCGTAAACAGATACAATGGTGATATCATAGGAAGAATTACTCGTAGTAGAATTGCAGGCGAATCAGGCATGGTTAAGCAACTGAAGGGTATGGGAGAGACGGGAGAAGTGTATATCGTAAACACAGACAAGCTGATGATTACGGGATCAAGATTTATAAAAGATGTTGTACTTAAACAGGTTGTTGATACGGAAGGCGTCAATACTGCATTTGATAATGGAAATGGAATGGTTGGTATATACGACGATTATAGAGGGGTGCCAATACTTGGCGTGTCCAGGTATATTGAAGAGATGGACTGGGTTGTATTAGCCGAAAAGGATGTCTCTGAAGCCTTTGCTCCAAT
>JBHHYW010000320.1:0-3897 GCA_046757745.1 Candidatus Scalindua sp. | reverse complement strand
TGTCCCTCCTAAAAATTAAATCTGCACCCCAAAAGAGTAAAAAATTCCGGGAAAGTTGATTTCTACTGATATTATTTCAATGCTGTCTGGATCAAAGTTGAACTAAAAAATCAATTTCTTAACCAAATAAAGCACAATTCCTCACAACAGGACATACGGGTACAACACGCCCTTGGATTGGAAATATTTTCGGATGTAGAAAACTACGGTTAAGCTGAAATACACTCGTAGCGGTGGTGGAGTCCACCGACCTGAGGGATACAATGCATCCTCCCCTCTTCTTTGGGAACAACCTTTCGGTGATTCGGGCAGTCTTTATTCAATTCCAGGTGAGTACGACTGCCATGATAGTATTCAATGTAAGATTTCAAAATTGCCTGAAATCCCCGTTTATGCCAACGGATCAACGTCTCCGGAGAGAAAATGAGAAAGGCATCCTGCCAATGGTCAGAAAGTCTGGATAACATGACCAGCCAGCACCGGTCACGATGCGTCACCCGGGGCCGCTTTTGCCGGCGCATCAGGATTTCGATTTGTTTACGGAGCATGAGATTTTCCAATTGAAGGGAAGCGCGGGAGTGGAAGAAAAACCGGAAAATAGCAAGCAATGAGACCTCCTGATTGATGGGATCATTTCAATGAAATAACAGGACGATAGTTTCACTAGCATTTCTGGAAGAGAAGTATGGAGCCCAATTATGGTAGACTAAACCTTCTTTGCGGATTTGAGTTATTCAAAGGCAATGCCATATAATAATATTGATATATCCCCATATAATAATGTAGATTCAGTTGTGGCTAAGATGTTTACTTTCGAATGGAGTGTGGAAAATGAAAAGGAAAATCTGGAAAAACATGGCGTTTCCTTTTCCGAAGCATAGGAAGCCTTTTATGACCCCGAAAGAATCATAACCATTGATGCTAAACATAGTCGTGAGGAAGAACGATATTTTTGTTTGGGAAAAGTAAACAACCGTATCCTCACCGTCAGGTTTACACTCCGTAGTCAAAAAATCAGGATCATCGGAGCAGGATATTGGCGAAAGGGAAGGAAGTATTATGAAGAAAACACAACCAAGTGATCAACCCATTGGAGAATTAAAAAGAATCAAAGATTTTTTACCTCCGCCGGAAATGCTGGTACGTAAAGAACCCACAAGAAAGATCACGTTAGAGGTATCTGAGACCGCCCTTGAATATTTTAAATCCAAAGGAAAAGAGCTTCACGCTCCGTATCAAAAAATGATACGCAATTTATTGGATTTGTATGTCCGAGCACAAAAATCATCATAGGATAAATTGTAATCCAAGCCGGCAGGGAACCCTGTTTAACCAGTCATCTTTCGTTACAGAAACCTGAACTTTTATGAAAACCGAAAAAATAGAAACTATTAATATAACCGTAACTCCTAATATGTAAGTTGATACAAGGATTATAGTCTTCTCCGATTCGCCTTAAAAGTTGGGTTATGATTTCCATAATGTTTGCACCACGTAGTCATGTTATTTATTCGTCAGAGCGTCACGACATTTTACATGTAGGAAAAGTCACTGGCTCCCCGCCTGACTGACTGCGTCAGCAGTCGGGCAGGAAGTCCAGTAGCGCCCACTCGTCTTTATTGCTATTAGGTCAGAGCACCGCCCTTACAAGGCAGTGGCCAGTCCCCTCAGTCCCAGTCAGATCCGTTTTTTAGATCAGTTTAAATCCCGTCAGGATAGCAACGTAATATTCGAAAGTGTAAACCATGTCCCTACAGTTGTCATAGAAATTTTATGAAACAATTTCTTTACAATATTGTGTAATTTAGGCTACGCAAAAGGAAATCAATGGACATCAATTTTCAAATGCAATTGCCTGCCAGAGTGCAGAAAAAGGGGAAATACTATATTTCCCATTGTCCTCCTCTCGATATTTATTCTCAAGGAGAAACGAAAGAGCTCGCCATTCAGCATTTAATTAATGCCGTACAATTATTTATTATATCATGTATAGAACGGGGCACTCTGGATGCGGTTTTAAAGGAATGTGGTTTTGTTCCTGTCAGTAAACTTAAACGTAAACCAAGACGGTATCGTGATGAAATCCCAATGTCAGTGCCAATTCCTTTTGAGCTGCTGAATGATCGATGCCCCGCATAACACCCCAGCATTGGAGAACATTAGAAAAGGTTTTCCTTAAAGCTGGATTTACTTTCGAGCGCGAGTCTTCCTCTCACAGAGTGTATTCTAAGCCGGGCGTTAATCGTCCTATAGTAATCCCTAAGTATAAAGAGGTTGCTGTTGATATAATAAAAAGTAATATGCGAACTGCTGAATTGACGAATAAGGAATATTTTAAACTTTTAGAATCGATATGATGGAAAAGAAGGATGAGGGTGTTTTATTCTATTTAGTCGTTCCTGAAGAAGTAGTTTAATAATCAATACTGAGGCCTCAGCGTGATATTTAAAAGTGTAAACCATGTCCCTACAACTGTCATTCGGTTAACATAAAAAGACTTGTCAAATTTTTAATTATTAATTAAACTAACGGAAAGTGGAGAAATTTCGAGGTTAAAGCATGAAAAAATACGCCATATTCAAATTAATTTTCATCACGATTAGTAGCTCTACTTTGGCGATATGCCAGGATAGAACACCATATGAATTACTATTAGACCATTTGAATCTTTGTTTTATTAGTCAGGTGGCGTAGATATCTCATGCGGCGGCTCACCCTATTCATTCTCAATTTGGCCCTTCTGTTATTGAGTGGCTGTCTTGACTCCACTGGTGATAACCAGATTGAGGAGCCTATTCCCTGGCCCAATTATCGGTTTGATAGCGGCAACACGGGGTTTTACCCCGGTGAAGGGCCTTCCATGGGACAAATCGTTGATACACTTGTTTATTTAGAAGGTTACATACCGGATTGGGCCGCTCCAGTAATTGATGAAAGGGGGAATATTTATATTAGTGATACTTACGGAAACGTATCCAAGTTTAGGTCCGACGGAACCTTGGAATGGGTCTTTGCTACCGGGAAAGCCATAAGGGGAGGTTCCGGATGCCTAATAGACAGTGTTGTCGTTTTCAACACCGAGGATCATAGTATTATTGGAATAACCAGAAGTGGTACCTTGGCTTGGAGCATCGATATTGCGGATAACTCGTGGATAGCGCCGGTAGCAAATCAAGCATTAGGTTTTGTGGTTACGCTTACCAAACATGGCTACTTATATGCCTACGGGTCGGATGGAAATCTAATTTATTCATATTACTTTGGAGAAAATACGATCAGTCCCGTACATCCGGCGATTGATGAGGAAGGGAACTGCTATATAGCGTATGGGAAAGAGGTATATTCCTTGTCACCCAGTGGGGCCATCAACTGGCACTTTACCTATGATACCAGTTACGCAACAATCCGAACACGGGGTCTTGTTCTCACTCCTAATGACCAGATCGTATTTGCGGCTCAGGGCTGGGGTGATCACCGCCTAGTCTGCATTGATAAGAATAACGGTGATTTATTGTGGGTTGTAATCCGGCATAACGTTGACTACCTTGTTTCCAGTCTTGCCGTAGATCCTGACGGGAATATATATGTAACGAACTACTTTGGTTCCATTGATAAGTATAATCCGGAAGGTGAATTAATTGCTCAATTTGCAGTTAGTGATGATGTTAATGGTCGTTATAAATTGTACCAAAAATGGTCGTTTAAAAATGTACCACTTCGCCTAGAGTAAACAATAATAGTTTTACCTTTGATGGTTTAAGCAATAACCATCGAGGTAAGCTATGAAAACATTGGAGGATGTGGTGGACATACACACGTTAAAACGTCAGGGGTTATCCCAAAGGCAGATTGCCAAGCGTCTGGGTATACATCGTCAAACCGTAAACCTGCCCGACA
>JBHHYW010000319.1:0-3913 GCA_046757745.1 Candidatus Scalindua sp. | reverse complement strand
AACTCCTGTTGGGAACATGGCAGCAGATAGTTGTGATAGATTTTGATAATCGCCCGCGAAAGCGTAGTGTGGTAGTGCAGATGATGGGAGAGTAGCAAACATAATTAAGGTGAGCGAGAGGATTCGAACCGGTGACCTCTTGCTTGTAAGCTTGCATCAATCAATTCCTTAATCAATATTCAATCATAAGTAGACAATTCAAATGCCTCCTCCATCTGATCTATTATACCTCTATGTCTTTTCTATACCACTTCTTATTTTTTTCATTTCCTTCTCAGAACACTTCGGGCAATATCCATGAGAGAAGGACACTTTGGTTTTTTCCGAAATGTAGGTTTCAATCCCTTTCCAATTCTCTGAACCTTTAGAACCTTCACCTTCAACCCGTATCTTCTTGCATCCGGTGCAGATGGGAAGAATGCCCTGCAATGGGTTTTGTGTCTCCAAAAGTCGTGATTGCACGTCTATTCCTAGGTAAACAAATATTGCCCAGCAAAGAAATATGAAGCTGACAAAGATTTCACTGACTAATGAATAACGGAAGGCAAATGCCACCATTACCACAATGTACCCTATAAAGAAAAATAACATCAGTTCGCGATGCATTACAAGAAAAAGCCTCTGCTTTCGGCGAAGTCCCGGACTAAATGGCATTATCTTCATAAGCTTTTTCATTCTTACTATACTGACCAGCATGATGATTGCGCCAATAAGTATGAGGCCGCAGTTCATAATTGTCTGTATGCTCATTGCCTGATATTCCAAAATATAAGTTATGGGCTCAATAAGAACAATAACCACGCATAAATCCTGCGAGGTATCATTAAACAAAAATTCTCTGATTTTCCTTTTACAAGTAAGCTTATAGAAAAGCGCATAATATGTACCAAATATGTATTCTGCTAAGGCTATCTTTCAGTACCATACTTAAGTATGGGTTTAATAACACGATACAATAAATGCTCCTTGAATCTCAAAGAAAGAGTAATATGGGCAGATAATAGTAATTGTGGGCAATATTCCCCAATTATTACCCGACCTGCTTATATTTCGCATAGGCCGGTAAGTATTGCCAGCATAGTTGTACTCATGGTTGGTACCGTAGGAAATAAAAGGCGGATTTGTGCTGTCAAAGCGTGGTTAGTTCCTGCATAATAAATAGGATGCACCAGGGTTTTGATTGGAATTATAAGTCATTATTTTATAATATGATAAAATTGAAGTCGACAATTAATCAGGCTTTTATAGAAATTATTATAAAGGTTTTTTATGATAGATATACATGCGCACATACTTCCTTCTCTGGATGACGGCCCTGAAACGATTGAAGAGTCGATTGAACTTTGCAAAATTGCTGCGAATGATGGAATTAAGAAAATTGTGGCAACACCCCACTCAAAGGATGGAGTATATGAGGCAAAAAGTGATGAGATACTGGAAACTGTTGATGTACTTAATCTAAAGCTGAAAGAGAGTCAAATTGATATCGAGATACTGCCCGGAGCAGAGATACATGTTCATGAAGGACTGGTAGAGAGTATAAAAAGTGGGGAGGTGCTTACGATCAACAATGGCGGAAAATTCATCCTTTTTGAACTTCCTTTTGTCTTCATACCTCCAGGGACTGATAAATTCGTATTCAATCTCAAGGTCAACGGTATTGTCCCAATCATTGCACATGCAGAAAGAATATCTGCATTTCAAAAAAGACCTGAACTTGTGGATCAATTGGTTAAGATTGGCGCCCTTGTCCAGGTGAATGCACCGGGTTTAACAGGGCGGGCGGGGCCCATAGAGAAAAAATGTGTCGAATGGCTTTTAGAGAATAGATTGGTGCATTTTATTGCCTCTGATGTCCATTCACTTACAGGCAGGCCCCCAATCCTGTCTAAGGCAGTAAAATGTGCTGCCGGTATTGTGGGGGAAGAAGAGGCCAGGGCGCTTGTCTGTCATAATCCCGAACAGATAATAAATGGCCTTGACATAAATTAGCCCCCGTTGGCAAAGCTGAGCTTAGCTCATGTCGCTAATTTATCCTGAGAGTTTTTATTGATAAAGTGTAAATCTTTAGGGAAGTTGAAGGAATTTGGCTTTAAAGGGCCATACCCTGGTGGCAAACATGGATGGAAAAAGAAAATAAGCCTCCTCAGTAGAATCTGTGGGTGATTGGAGGCTCTGGTAATTTTCCAAGTGTATGATATAAAGCGACTTCAATTGATTTGAAAGTACGAAAACCAAAAGATTTTCTCATAGTCAGTTTGGCTTTAAGATTAAGGCATTCAACAATACCATTGGATAGACGTTAGAACAGTTGGTCTAAATAAACTATAATAATGGCTGCCAAATATCTTCCACGTCAGTTTAACATTACTATCTAACCGGACGGTGTTGACTATCTATAGGAATTTTTGCAGACGGGGGGTCGCTTGGTTCCGCCAGAGAGATGCAAAAAGCCCAACGGCATAAAAATTCCAGTTTTGAATATAGTTGATATGGAAATTGGACCGATCATTTCTCTGCCACATTCGGGATGTTAACAGTTTCCACATTTCTTCTCAATAAATTCTTTCAGGGTACATGCCCGTATTGTTTTTGATAATGGAAACGGCTTTGACGGATTTGAGATAACGTATCCATTATCAATTATAATGTCTTTTCTCTTATTCAGACTTTTAAATCGCTCAATATTACGGACCATGCCGCTATGAGGGGTTTTTGACACTTTTATCTCACACGGTATTATGTGTCCTCTCTCTTTTTCAATAATAAGATCAATCTCAAGGCCGTTATTAGAACGATAATAATATAAAGGTGGCCTTTCTCCATTATTAACGAAATATTTCAGGACTTCCTGGATTACAAAATTTTCGAATAACGCACCGGCATGAGGGCCTCTCATTAAGGCCGTTTTATTTGTAACTCCCGTAATATAACTCACCAGTCCTAAATCGGAAAAGTAAACACGGGGAGACTTGGTAATACGACTTCCCAAATTAACATAAAATGGCCGAAGTAAATAAATTATTCCTGTAGCTTCAAGTATCTTTACCCATGATTTCACTGCCGTAACCGATACTCCAAGATCGTTAGAAAGGGATTGGTAATTTAATACCTGGGCACAACGGGCCGCAAGTAAAAACAAAAGGTCCCTGAAAAATGTGATCTTGTCCAACTGAAAGTGTGTTTGAATATCTTTCTCGATATATGTGGAAATATAGGAACCATACCATCGACGTGCATTAATCCCCTGAACACTGACAATTTCAGGATAAGAACCTGCGAGCCCTCTGGACTCGTATGTTTGTGTTCTTTTTGGGCCTTCGTCAATGGCCATTGGTAGTAGTTCAAATAACGCGACGCGCCCGGCCAGAGATTCCTTTAGCCCTTTCATTAGAGTAAATTGTTGAGATCCCGTTACAAGAAACTGTCCACGCTTTTGGGTCCTATCAACATGCATCTTTATGTAAGGAAGTAGTTCAGGTGCATATTGGATTTCATCAATAATTAATGGGGCTGGATATTCATCAAAAAACAGTTCAGGGTCTTCCTGTGCAAGCTTAAGATCTATTGGATTATCCAGAGAAACATAGCCGTGCGTATTCTTGAAAAGATGCTGAAATAGTGTTGACTTGCCTGTTTGGCGAGATCCTGTTAATACTACGACTCTAAATTGCTTAACAGACTTTACAAGTATATGTTCAATATTTCGATTATAATACTTTTCCATACCGGAAGTATACAATACATATACATTATGTCAAATCATATTTGTATTTGATCTCAAATTGAAGTTTTATTAAACAGGTCTAAGTAGTAGCAGTATTTTGCAGCAAAGACGAAATATCCTTAATATTTTTAATGTCTATGTCTAGGAAATTCAAAGTTTCAATAGTTAATGAAAATGGTCGCCAAA
>JBHHYW010000318.1:0-3917 GCA_046757745.1 Candidatus Scalindua sp. | reverse complement strand
TACTTGCTTCTCTAAAGAGAACTCTCCACACAATATCTCTCTCAACACCATCAAGTGCAACAAGCAGAAAGGCTTTTTCCGGTTCCAGTTCATCATCGGCTACAGATTTCTTTATTTCAGTATCAAGGGTTAAAATGTTAATATATTTGTCAACAATGTTCTTATTAGGCGGGACACCAAGGAGTGGGGCTATCTCAGATATCAATCTATCGCAAGAATAACCTATCCCCAGAAACTTCTTTAAAACGATCCCCTTTTCAATCTCGTTAAACCCTCTTGTAGATAAATTATCATGAAGGGCTAACAACATTATCTCTTCGTCATTTGCCCCCCCTACTTCCTTTGCTTCAATACTCTCGTATTCTAATTTCTGGCAAGTCTTGATACGATGATATCCACACACAATAGTATATACTCCATCGGCATCCTGATTCTTCTTTAATATTACCGGATTAATTAATCCCACATCTTTTATCGAACTCATTAAGGCATTCGAATCCTGTCGATAATTAAACAGATACCTGTCGTGATTCTCTGATGACAAGTCTATATTACTTAGCGAAACCTGATTTATTTTCATTTTACTGTTGATGATGAATAATGGATCACATTCCAACGAAGCTTATCTGGACAGGAAAAAGTTGTTATAGCACCAACTAAAGATTAGAAGCCGTCTTGACGACAATTCACAATTGCTGTAATCTTTCAAAGAAATCCGGGAGTGTCTTCTCAACACACTCAGGGTTCCTTATCTTGATCCCTTTAACCCTTAAACCAATAAGGGCAAAACTCATCGCCATGCGATGGTCATTGTATGTTGATATTTCAGCAGAATGTGGAGGTGATGGATTAATCTCAATACCATCATCGAACTCTTTTACCTCAACTCCGACCTTCTTGAGTTCGTTAACAATAGCCGTAATACGGTCTGTCTCCTTGTAGCGGAGGTTGCGAATATTCCTTATCCGCGTATTCCCCTCTGCAAAGACCGCGACAGATGCAAGGGTTTGCACGACATCTGGAGTATCATTCATGTCCACGTCTACTCCCCTTAATACCCCCCCCTCAACTTCCAGCCAGTCTAATGACTTTCTTACACTGCATCCCATCTCTTTCAGGATATCAACGAATTTTACATCACCCTGCAGTGAACTTTCACCTAAGCCTTCAACCCTAACCCTGCCTCCAGTTATTGCAGCGGCGGCAAAGAAATATGAGGCGCCTGATGCGTCAGGCTCTACCGTATATTCACAACCTTTATAATTCTGGCCTGACTTAACACAAAATTCTCTATACGAATCCCTTTCAACATCTACCCCAAACTTGTTCATAACATCTATAGTCATGTCTACATAATTCTTTGACACAAGGTCGTCGATTACTACAATACTTACATCACCTGATGCATAAGGTGCAGCCAAAAGGATAGCGCTGATATACTGACTGCTGATATCACCCGGTATCTCTACTCTTCCACCCGTTAATCCGTTGGCATTTATCAGAACCGGTGGACATCCTGTACCATCTATTGAAACCACATCAGCGCCAAGCCGGTTTAAGGCGTCAATCAATTGCTGTATGGGCCTCTTCCGCATTCGTTCAATACCATCGGTCTTATATTGCCCCTTACCAAGAGTCAGGGCCGCCGTCATGAAACGTACGACTGTTCCTGCATTACCCGCAAACAGCCTTGCCCTTTGTACCGGTATCATCCCCTCACAACCTTTTACGATTAAGGCATTTTCTTCCGGAACACTCGCAACGTCTATACTAATTTCGCCAAGACATGAAACCATAATCCGGGTATCCTCGCTTAATAGTGCATTCCTTATTACTGACTCACCTGTAGCAAGGGAAGCTGTCATTAAGGCACGATTAGTGTAACTTTTCGACCCCGGCACACTGACCGTGGCATTTACTTTATCAACTGATTTTATTTCTATCATTTTATAATTGTCCTCTCACCAAGAGGATTATAGACTGACATTAACTTTTCATCAAGGACAAATGCACACGACGCGATAATAGGCACACTCATTTCCCCAGATATACCTGTTTATTTATAAATATTCCAACACCAAAAAGTATTGACAAGGAAATTGATTTATGAGACAAATAGAATAAGTATAATTTTAATAAGTAATATTCATTTAATTAAAAAAGATTGGAGCAGATAGTTGGAAAACAGAAATAAAATAGTTATTGGTTCAAGAGGCAGTAAATTGGCATTGATTCAGGCCAACTGGACGAAGTCGCAACTGGAGGAAGCTAACGATGAAATTGAATTCGTTATCGAAATAATTAAGACAACGGGCGACAACATAACAGACGTGCCCCTGTCAAAGATTGGTAATATAGGGCTGTTCACAAAGGAGCTGGAAAATGCCCTTATTGAGAAGAAAGTTGATCTGGTTGTTCATAGCGCTAAAGATATGCCCACAGAAATTCCTGACCGTCTCGAAATCGGTGCGGTGACAAAACGTGAAGACCCACACGATGCTCTAATCAGCAAGAATCACGTTTCGCTGAAAGACCTTCCTCAAAATGCAAAGCTTGGCACAAGCAGTTTAAGGCGCAGGTCACAAGTCCTTGCCGTCAGGCCTGACCTTGAGATAGTTGATTTAAGAGGTAATCTGGATACCAGACTAAAGAAATTAGACTCAGGTGATCTTGATGCAATACTTGTAGCCAGGGCTGGACTGATAAGGCTTGGCCTTGCTGACAAGGCAAGTGAGATAATACCGTATGACGTAATGCTGCCTGCCGTTGGCCAGGGATCGCTGTGCATAGAGGTACGGGAAAATGATAATAATGTCAAGAAAATAATAAGAAGCTTAATTGACTATAATTCCATGTTTGAAGTAAAGGCAGAAAGAGCACTTCTTGGTAGACTCCAGGGAGGATGCCAGATTCCAATTGGCGCTCACGCAGAAGTCATATA
This sequence comes from Candidatus Scalindua sp., assembly GCA_046757745.1. Lineage (GTDB taxonomy): Bacteria > Planctomycetota > Brocadiia > Brocadiales > Scalinduaceae > Scalindua. The sequence goes on along the minus strand of JBHHYW010000318.1, from coordinate 976 downwards.
TCCATCAAATCTGAAGATGGAAGCGGTTGTGTGTTCGCTCGATGGAACCACCGTCATCAGGGATACTATTGAAGGCAAGGTAGATGATTTCTCTACTATGGGGATTGAGCTTGCAAGTAAGCTATTAGGAAGGGGAGGACTAAAGATACTGGAAGATATAAGAGCAACTCTGGGACAGTAGTAAGTTCACTGAGAGAATTGGATATTATAACTATTCCTTTTTGTCTACAAGGTGTCGTTTTTCTTCCAGGAACTCTTCTAACCTCTTTAACTCATCATCTGAGTGATATATGAACATCACGTAAAACCCTTCATAATAATTAAGATTATTGGGGTCAGCCTTCACTACCTCTCCTTCAAATTCACCGATAAGTTGCACATCAGGTGGTATGTAGAAATGCAACATGATCCCAGAACCTTCTGGAATTTGTTTGTCAGTCCTGATAAACACACTGCCCTTACTTATATTAAGGACAAAATCCTGGAATGCATAGCACATCCTTTCTCCGTATTTAATAGCGACAAATACCGGAAAGCGCACATGTTTGCACCTCTCTTTGTCTGCCGAATATTCGTTCACTTCCCCCCTCCCGACAGATGAAAAACTTATCTATATTATTTACCTTATCCCATATTCCCCTTTAATATCTCCTGACACGGACAAGCCAGTCATATTTGTAGGGTGGATTAAGCGAAACGAATCCACCAATTACCTTATACAATGTATTATTAAAGAAGTTTTGATTTGCACACTTTATATCTCTGCATAAAACTACAACCTCTCAAATTTCAATCATTAGTGGAACTTCTTTACAGTCTGGAAATTTGTAGCACTTTACACATTCTGACCAGATCTTGTGAGGAAGAAGTTCTTTGTCAATACGCTTGAAGCCCATACGCTCAAAAAACTCCGGGATATAAGTCAGGACAAACAACCTGTTTATGCCAAGTACCTTCCCTTCTTCAAGGCACTTTT
>JBHHYW010000317.1:0-3920 GCA_046757745.1 Candidatus Scalindua sp. | reverse complement strand
AATAATTTAACCTATTGGTTAAAAGCCTGTTTTGCATAAATAACACACAAGGCCAATAACAACAGGGCGCATAAGACCACGTGTTCATTTGAGGTTAATTTCGTGCAAGATTCAGGTAATAAATTAATATGTGGCCTTGAAATTATATGGATTGTTGAAAATATGAATACCTTGACTGCTGAGAAAAGAGAAGCAATAGTAAGAATACTTACGAAAGTCCTAACCAGTGAGGGGGGGGTGGTCTTTGCCTATTTACATGGTTCTTTTGTGGCAGATAGTGCTTTTCGTGACATAGATGTTTTTGTGTACACCAGCGAAGGTGAAGACCCGTTTGTCTTTCCTGTCAAAGTAAAAGAGAAACTATCAGATGCTGTTTCAGAGGCAGGAATAAAATCATTTGTAGTTGACGACTTCGATGTAAAGATCATTAATGACGCTCCTTATGATATTGTGATAGACATCCTGTGTGAAGGGAGATTGCTTGCTGACAAAGACCCTGATTTCAGGAATAATTATATAGAGCGTATATCGAATGAATATAGGGCTAATTACTTCGTTTTAGATGAGGCATATGGTGAAGATAGATAAAAAACGTATAACAAGATATCTTTATGACATTTCCTCTAATACGAAGGATATAGAAGCTCTCTTTAATATCTATGACGAAGAAGGGATAATAAATGAGAAACACTTACTAAAGAGTTTAAAGTATTCATTGGTAGAGATATCAGAAGCCATGTCACTTGTCCTTCAACATATACTGGCCAAACATTACTCTATTCCCGCTAAAGGCTATGTTGATACTATCAAGCAGGCGGGCAATGTAGGAATTGTATCAAGGGAGCTATCGTTATCACTTAAACCCTTCTTTGATTTCAGAAATTCTCTTGTCCATAGATACTGGGCAGTAGATGATAGAGTTCTTCTTGAAAATTGCAAGACTGGTCATAGTGATTTCTCGGCTTTTGTTGAGGCAATAGAAAAGTTCCTTGGGAGTATCTAAGTTTTTTCAAAGCTGCCTCCCTGAAATATGTTGATTGAACCCAAACGTTTCGGTTCAGGTGACTCGCCAGAAAGACATTTCGTCCGCCCGTGCCGGATCTGACGGGGGCTGGCAAGTATGAACCAGACAGTTATATTCCAATAGTAAGTTTCCAAAGAGCTGAGGTGAAGCTCCTTGTAGAGGTGGATTCGCTCTGCTCTCTCCCTGATGACTCAGATGCCAGTACAATATACATTTTGGCGGGGAAGGGAAATTTACATGTAACGAATGGTAAAACCCTGCTTTCGCAGGTCATGCCCAAGGCGGATCCGCCTGGGTGGAGATTCCAAACCTGAACTCATGTGTTAAAATATGGCGATCAAGATATTGAGAGGTAATCTGCTTCCTGCGGCAGGGTCAATTCCTTTTCAAACGGTTTAATACCTTCTTTAAGTTTGTTGTTAGATTGTTTTTCACAGTCATCATAAGCGTCAGTATCATTATATTGGTCGAGATTTTTACCGCAGCCACACTCATGGCACATAATCTCTCCATCGAGTTTCTTGTATTGATTGTTGCAGCTATTGCAGGTAGCAACGTCATTTTGGAAATTTAGACTATTGCCGCATTCGCACACCCAGCCTGCAATCCTTGCAGGATTTCCTAATACTAATGCATGATCTGGCACATCTTTTGTAACCACGGCACCTGCTCCGATAAAGGAATGACTGCCTATGGTGTTTCCACAAATGATAGTAGCATTGGCTCCTATGGTAGCGCCTTTCTTAACTCGTGTAACCCTGAACTCGCTCTTTCGTGAAATACGACTCCGGGGATTAATAACATTTGTAAAGACCATTGAGGGGCCGCAGAATACATCGTCTTCTAGGATTACGCCTGAGTATACGGAGACGTTGTTCTGTATCTTTACAGTGTTGCCTATAGTGGCATCTGACGCGATGGATACATTTTGTCCAATGTTGCAGTTGCTCCCTACTTTAGCCTTTGGCATTATGTGGCTAAAGTGCCATATTTTTGTTCCCTTTCCTATATTGCATGGGGCATCTATTACGGCTGTTTCATGGGCAAAGAAAGTTTCAGGATGATCATTTCCATTAAGCTGGACAGCAGTACTGTTGTGTTCCAGGGAATCCTGGCAGGCGTTAAGAATCTTCAGGACATTAATTCCATTGACACCGTCTGTTCTGGGTGTTGTGCCTGACGTTATACATTCAAGAAAATGCCGGCACTCGGCTTTCAGTGGCTCACAGGAATCAATAGGAACTATAGAAGTCCCATTTCTACGCGGGACAGGCTGCCGGTTGATCCAATCAACCCCTTTGTCGTGGATCTGCAATTTGCCTTCCGTTGCCGTATCATCGAACACTGCCATTTTATTGGTACCCATGATTATCAGCTTTTGTTCTTTGTTAGGATGAAGCCAGCTGACAAATATATGTCCCCTGACGCCACTCTTGAACGAGAGGATAGTGTTGGTTACATCAGTGATATTGTGGTTTAAATAATTGCCCCCCTGGGCAATAACCTGGGAAGGCATCTCCTCCAATAAATAAACAATGGCTGATATGTCGTGTGGTGCGAAACTCCACAAGATGTTCTCCTCGCAACGAATCTTACCCAGATTTAAGCGGTTAGAATATATGTAATTGATTTTTCCCAATTCACCGGAATTGATAATCTCTTTTAGTCTTATTATTGCAGGGTGATACAGCAGGATGTGCCCTACCATTAGTTTCAGGTTCAGGCGCATGGCCAACTGATGGAGCTCTTCTGCTTCACTTGCAAACAAGGCCAACGGTTTTTCTACAAAAACATGTTTGCTGGCGAGTAGGGCCATCCTGGCCATCTCGAAATGAGTTTCTGCCGGTGTAGCAATAACCACAGCATCTATAGCCGGGTTCTTGAGTACCAGTAGAAATGAACTTTGAAATTCTGCTTCCGGATACCTCTCCTGAAAAGGTAAAAGCGCTTCTGGATTGGTGTCACAAACAGTATGAAGTGCTCCTATTTCATTAAAGTTGCGAACTAAATTTTTTCCCCAGTATCCTGATCCTACTACTGCAATGTTTGCCATATTTTCTTTCAACTATCGTTTACAATTTTGGTTTCTTTTAGAGTGGACATAATTAGAAGCAACCTGTACGCTCAAAGTATAATCTTCTTTTTGCCTTTCATATCTGGTAAATAGTTCGTGAAGTTTTTCAAATATTTTCGAGATTTCCTTACTCATAACCGCCGCCAACCTGTCTCTGACTGAAAATCTCCATGATGTATTATATGTGCGTGACATACTTTGATATTCGACAAATTCAGGATTGAGGTGGCGCCGGGTATATCTCCTTTCAGGAACTTCTTTGTCGTCATGCTCAGGTGTGGTGAAATCCGTAGACCCATGTAAGTCAGCTAATAATTGGTATGTCTCCCAGCTATCAGGTTTTGAAATCATGCCTGCCAGTCTGTTGGCTTCTGAGTGTGACAATGTAAATATTGGTTTTCTGGATTCGGTCTGCTTAATAATCTCCATTGGTATTATACCGTTCCAGCCATTGGAAAAGCCTTCGACTACGTATAATTGTCCTTCTTTGTCTTTCAGTTGATACCATACGTGTGCTTTTGCAACTCCAATTCTTCTGTCGATCACCCATCCCCAGACAATCTCTGCATTTTCCTGATTTGGGAGGAGGTGTGAGAAGAAAAGAAAGACTGCATCTTCACAATCACCATTTTTAGACTTAGTGGTTTCAAATGGTGTCTGCCAGAAATCTGTCTTAGCTGGTTCCGGAGTGTATTTAATATTAAAGGCTACATCCTTATAAGCTTCGTATATATGGGTTCCGTGTTTAAATGTTCTTTCGCACCATTCCTTATATAAAGTATTATCAAATAATATTTCACCATCTTCAATATCCGGGCACTC
>JBHHYW010000316.1:0-3923 GCA_046757745.1 Candidatus Scalindua sp. | reverse complement strand
AAAGAAAATTAAACTTAATACCCCCTTTTAGGGGGTTTCCTCAAGCCCCCGGCTATGCCGGTGATCGTTGACTATCTTTAAAACTTTGCGATCTGCGCCTGGTGAACATTCATTTGTCTCAAGCAAGTGCGTTGAGTGCTAAAGCTTTTGAAAATACATCCTGTAGTGGATTTGCAGTAGGGACTACTTCTTGTCTCTGAACCGTAGCAGGCTTCTCTACAATGCCTGTTTCAGTATCAGCCTGCCTGGAAAGCTGTATTGCCCTCTCGCTGAGCTCCACAGTGTCAATAAATCCATTTTGTATAGACGGAAACTTTACATTATTTTCTGTATTCTTGTCTACAGTGAGAGTCTTGAATGATTCTTTAACTGTGATTGCCAGTTGTCCCATACTTGATAAGTGCATAACCTTTGACTCCTTTATAAACGTTTAAATAATTAGTTTCAAGCTGTCATACTATCTACGTAAGATCGCAACTACTGTACCATTCTCCAACTAATTGTTTCTGATCTCTTCCTGAAGGCCTGTTCTTTTTAGGTTGTATTCGCAGGGTCAACTGACAATAGCACTTACAGATACCTTCCCTGCCGTGTTATTATTTTTTCCCCGATACATCCTTCAATATAAATCTTCAATATTCTATTACCCTCCTCGCATTATGAAATATATATTCATTTTTTAAACTATAGTGTCTAATAATAAAACAGGGAAAGCAAGGATTTATGATTGAAGATTGAAGAGCGAAGATGATTGACAAATGACGAGTGACTACTGTCTAATGACTACTCGCCGGTCTGTCAGGCGGGAATCATCCGTGTTTTAAGCTTCCGGTGGGAGTACCAGTCCCAGGTGCTCGTGGGTGGGTATCATACGAAACTTTGGTTTCACGATAACATTTACGTCTGCAAAGACCTCCATGCTCTTCAAGAAGCGTTGGCATTCCGTACTGAGGTTTTTCAGGTGCAGGCGTTTGCCAATATTGAAATAGCGTTCGGAAAGTGATTTGATAGCCTCAAGGCCTGACTGATCACACACCTTGGAGTGTTTAAAGTCTATGACTACATGGTCCGGGTCTTTATGCGGAGCAAAAGAATCCAGGAACCTTCTTACAGAGCCGAAGAACAATGGGCCTGTCAGCCCGTAGACGGATAATCTTGGCGTGCTTACGAGTGAGCTCAACTGTATATTCTTACCGCTCTTCCACGCAAAGACCAGGGCAGATACGATCACTCCGGCCAGAACTGCAATGGCAAGATCAGTAAATACCGTCACTCCGGATACGAGGATCAACACGAATGCATCAGATCGTGACATCTTGTGTATGATACGGATGCTTGACCATTCAAAAGTACTCACTACCACCATAAACATAACACCTACCAGTGCGGCGAGAGGAACCATCTCTATATACCTGGAACCAAACAGAATACACAGGAGCAGGAAGATAGCGGCTGAAATACCGGATATACGGCTGCGTCCTCCGGAATTAACATTTATCATACTCTGGCCTATCATGGCGCACCCTCCCATTGTTCCGAAGAAACCTGCGACTACGTTTGCGACTCCCTGTCCAAGACATTCCCTGTTGCTCTGACCGCGGGTTTCAGTAATCTCGTCTACCAGAGACAGTGTCATCAGAGACTCCAGGAGGCCGATGGCGGCAAGTATAATGGAGTACGGCCAGATGATGCTGAGTGTATGCCAGTCCAGCGGGACTATCGGCAGGTGGAACTGCGGCAGTCCTCCGGCAACAGATGCCATGTCTTTTACCTGCAGAGTGTTTATATTAAACCCTATTACTACTGCCGAGATCACCAATATTGCGATCAGCGGAGCGGGGACTGCACGCGTTAAGCGTGGTATAAAGTAAATGATCAGCATTGTTGAGGCAACCAGTGCTATCATAATCCATAAGGTAGTTCCGTTCATCCAGGCCAATGCCCCAGTTACTCCCGACAGTTTAAAATGCTGCAACTGGGAGAGGAAGATTACGATTGCAAGGCCGTTGACAAATCCCAACATTACAGGATGAGGTACCAGGCTGATATATTTACCCAGACGCAGAAGTCCTGATGTTATCTGAATAATACCCATCAGTACAACCGCAGCAAACAGATACTCCACACCATGCTGTGCGACTAGCTCAATCATCACTACCGCCAGTGCCCCTGTGGCACCCGAAATCATTCCCGGCCTGCCGCCACCCACCGCAGTAATAAGACCCACAATAAAGGCTGCGTACAAACCAACCAGGGGATCTACGCCCGCAACAAAGGAGAATGCCACGGCTTCAGGTATTAATGCCAGTGCAACAGTGAGACCGGACAGTACGTCATCCTTTATATTTGCGTGTCTCTGGATATAAAAATTAAACATGATATTGTGTAACCTGTGACAAAAGATTCCTGATGTTTATGGAATTCAGTTGTACTAATGTGGTATGCATACAGAGGAGAAGGAGAGACGAAATGTCCTTTCCGGATAAACTACCTGCTCCAATAGAGTTCCGGAAAGCGTGAGTCAGTCTGCCGTACGTACTTAAAGGATGCGAGAGAGTAATACTACTACTGTTTAATGCACACAAAATTAAAATACAGAAAACACATGCTACATTAATCCAGGAGTAGTGTCAAATAATAAAACAGGGAAAGGCTTTTTCTTGACAGTATTAACAGGATAAATCTTTTGTTTAGTTATTAGTAAATCATTTCTCTCTGTGTTCTCTGCGAGTTCTGCGTTAAATGTCTCCTTTGTCTTGCAAATCAATCCTTGCTTTAAGAGAGAAGAAGGGGTAAATATAAAAGCAATTAAGTGGCAATTAAAATAGTGTAAGAGTTAATCAATCTTCAACAGGAGGGACACAGTATGATGAATGAAATACCGGAAGAGGGCATGACGCCGGATTATCTCAAGAAAGCATTTAAGACATTCAGAAAACGCCTCAAACTGACACGGCTTGACGCCGAGTCAACACTCGGGGGCAGTTCTCTCAGTGGTGGCCGAAAGTCAGGCATTGTAGCTATCAGTCCGCCGGGTAATTTCCCTCGGGAGGTATGGGACAAGCTCGTGGAAACGGGAAAGCTTCGTAGAGAAAGAATGGGCCTCTACGAACTGGTCGAAGATCTCGCCCCAAAAAAGAAAGGCTCAGACGAGATTTATGACAAGTGAGTAATGAGGATTGTAGATTTATGATTGTTGATTGAGGGATTTGGGAATTTTTCAATCTTAATGCATTTAACCTCAGTTTCCCTTTGCGTTCTTAGTATCTGCGGTGAATCTTTCCCTTCATTTCAACCGGAACGATTCTGATGTTCCCGGCGCTTTTGCGGCAAGAAGCGTACCTCCAACCACCGCTATTGGCAGAACTAAACTTGATAAAAACGGAATAGCAAAAAGAAAAGATAATATCGCTCCAAATCCGGTACATGCATAAATGTGATGCCACAGGAATTTAGCTCCCTCTCTAATGCCTATACTCCTCCTGGTCTGTGGATAGCTGATATACTGGAAAGTGACAAGTAAAAAGGCGAGTATAAATGCAAATATGTTTACAACCGGTACCCAGAAGAATACTATGGCAAAGACAGCGGCAGGTAATGCTGTCATTGTCTTAAACAGATCAATTCCAATAAGCTGAACATGCTGTTTTAAGGATTTGTCTGTAACCGGAGGTAATGGAGCTTCAGTGAAATTTTCGGTCCTCTTTGCCAGTATATCGTTAAATGGGGAAGCCACAATACTGCTGGTAAAGATAAATGTCAAAGCCGTAACCATCCACAATATCATCTTACCAAACAAAACGAAAAACCAGCCTATCCAGCTGTCAGGGCCGAAGCCAAGCCCGGCAACACTCTCCTGAAGAAGCGCAACCGCCCAATCCTGTAACTGGCTTATTCCGTATATAAAAAGTATAAACGTCAAA
>JBHHYW010000315.1:0-3928 GCA_046757745.1 Candidatus Scalindua sp. | reverse complement strand
GTTATTAAAAGACAAAGAAGGAAAGGTTGTCAAATCTCGTCTTGACGAAGTATTATTAAATAAGATAGCTCTTGAAACAGGAGGCGCATATTCTCCTGCATACGGAATCCAATGGGGCCTGGCTAATATTTATACAAACCTCATAGCTAAAATGGAGGAAAAACAGTTAGGCGGCAGAAAGATAAAATTATATGAAAACCGCTTTCAGATTCCATTATTTATGGCACTGATTCTTCTGATGTTGGAATCATTGATTGGAGAACGTACCAGGAAAAACAAGACTCATATTGATAGAGGGATTTGAAGGATTTTAAATACAGAGAAGGTAGGGAATCTAAAAAAGTATAACATAAAAGAGAAATGATCACACGGAGGCACAGAGAACACTAAGAAAATGAAACTAAAAGAACAAAACAAAGGATAACAGTTTTTACCTTTGTGTTCTTCGTGTCTTTGTGTGAGGATTAGTAATAAAAATTATCATGATAATATTCAGTACAAAATCAAGAATCTTTATAATATCATTAGCCTGTCTAGTCCAGATCGGCTGGATAGACCCTGCTACTGACAAAAACGAAGAGGGACGTCAGCTTTATAACGAAGGGGAGTATGGCGACGCAATAAGTAAGTTTACAGATGCACAGTTACATTTGCCTGAGTCGGATTCACTAAATTTCAACATCGCAAATACCCATTATAAAGTTGGCAAACTTCCAGAGGCTGAAAAATCTTATAAAGGTATTCTGGATTCAAAGGATGTTACTTTAAAGGCAAAGGCTAATTATAATATGGGTAATACCATGTACAAGCAGGGTAAGTTCAACGAAGCACTGGACTTTTACAAGAAGGCTATCAAGTTGACTGGGAAGAAATCTGGCGTAAATAGTGGTGAAATAAAAGGGGTCAGAGAGGATGCAAAGTATAATTACGAGTTTGTACAGAAAAAGATGGAGAAGATGAAAAAAGAGCAGCAGGAAAGAAAGGAACAGGAAGAGCAGGAAAAACAAAAACAGGAGAAGCAGGACGATCAAAAAAAGGGAGAAGAACAGAAAAAACAGGATGAAAAAAATCCTGATCAGCAAAAACAGCAGCAACAAGAACCTGAACAGGAGAAACAAGACAAAGGTAACAAGGACAAGCAGGAAAATGAGAAGTCTCCCGCGCAGCCTTACGAGAAAAAAGAGATGACAAAGGAAGAAGCGGAAAAGATTCTTGATACGCTGCGGCACTCAGAGCGATCTGCGCGGGATATGCAGAAAAAAGAAGACAAACCTGCAGAATTTATGATAGAGAAGAACTGGTAAGAGATGATAAAGAGAATTTCCTCAATTATAATTTTTATATTTGTGCTCAATCTGGTTACTACTGCTTTTGCAAAGGAAATCAAGATTATCATTAGCGTTGATAAAACCAGGGTGGAGGTAGGTAACCAGTTTCGTCTGACAATAGGCGTCCAAGGGGCATTTGATACGGATATACCACAGTTAACACCACCTGAAAGTTTTATATTGATGTATGGGCCTAGTGTATCGACTCAAACATCTATAGTAAACAATGTTGTATCGGTTTTTCGCGGATTTACGTATAGTTTCAGTCCAACAGAAACAGGTAAATTTGAGCTAGGACCGGTGACTTTAGAATATAAGGGGAAAGTATATAAATCAAATCCAGTCAAGATTGAGGCTGTTAAAAGAACGCCATTTGAAGGTAATGTAGATCCTGACAGAGAGAGAAGCAAAAGAGTTGACATAAATAAAAGAATATTTGTTGAACTCACCACTGACAAGAAGGAAGCCTATATCTACGAACAGATAATAGAATCTTTTAAATTATACTTTCAGAAGGGATTACCGATAGATGACCTTAATTATGTTGCCGCTTCTACAAAGAGTTTTCTTGCAGAAAAGCTAGGTGAAGAGCGTCGTTATGAAGAAGTGCATGATGGAATATTATATAATGTAATAGAGCTTCGCACAGCGCTATTCCCCCTGGTTTCCGGTAATATAGAAATACCTCCCGCAAAATTTAATTGTAATATTATAATCAGGCAACAAGGTTATAGTAATTCTATTTTTGATGAGTTCACTGGTAGAGGCGGACAGAGATATCCGGTAGAAAGAAGAACTGATTCAATAAAGCTAAAAATAAAATCCCTGCCGGAATTGGATAAACCGGAGGATTTTGCCGGTACAGTAGGAAAATTTACCATGGACGTTCTTGCAAAACCCACAAAAGTAAAGGTTGGCGACCCGATAACATTGTCAATAAATATTCGAGGCGAAGGAAATATACAGACAATAGGTGAACCGGTACTTTCTCCAGGGGACAAAAAAGATTTCAAGATTTATCCTGCGGAAACTGATACGACAATCACGGATAGAGGAGAGGGATTAAGAGGTGAAAAACTTTTCCGTAAGGTAATTGAACCACAGCATGAAGATATTGACACGATACCGGCAATATCATTCAGCTACTTTGACCCGGAACTGGAGAGATATAAAACTATTACTCACGATCCGATTCCTATTGTGGTAGAACACTCTGAAGTAGAAATTCCCATTCGCCTTTCTCTTGAAGATGCCGAAAAGGTAAAGGGGCAGGTTAAGATTTTGACCAAGGATATCCTGCCCATAATGTCTGATTTATACTCATTCAAAAATCAGGGTTTTGCTATATATAACATGCCTATATTCCTGGCCTTTATCTTTCTTGCTCCAATACTTGTTGTGATAGTATGTATTTATATACAGAGACACAGAGAACTGTTGAAGACTGATGTAGGCTATGCCAGGAAAAGACGCGCACTATCCAGGGCAAAGAAGCATCTTTTAAATGCAAGACATCTGGTACAATCTGACAATCCTTCAGAGTTTTATTCTACACTTGCCAAAACTGTCATGGAACATATCGCAGATAAGTTAAATTTAGCACCGGCCTCCATCACATCGGACAATATTTCCGGCATTCTGGAAACCCGTGGTGTATCACATGATGTAATAAAAGAGCTTAAAAAATGCCTTGAATCGTGTGATTATGGCAGGTTCTCTGCCAGTCAACATTCAAAGGATCAAATGGTGCGCACACTCGATACTGCAGAAGAATTTATAATGTATCTAGAAAAACAATTATGAGACAAAGGAATATACTGATATTTTTTATTTTATGTCTTACTTTTCTTTGTGAGGGTCAGGTTCTGGCTGAAGCGTTGACGCGTGACAGCGGGGCTGATACTTTTTTCAGGGCAAATAAAGAATACAGTGCCGGACAGAAGGCGATAGCTGAAAAAAGAGAACAGGAGGCTGTTGAAAAGTTTGAGTACGCCGTTCAGTTATACGAAAAACTGCTTGGCTCAGGTTTTATAAACGGGCAGATATATTATAATCTGGGTAATGCCTATTACAGGCTGGGTACGTCCGGCAAGGCGATAATATACTACCGCAGGGCAGAGAAATTGCTGCCAAGAAATCCGGATATAAAGGCAAACATAAACCTGTTGAAAAGTGATTTTGTGGATAAAGCGTCCGTTAGTCAGTTACCGGAGATTCTCAGGGTTGTATGTTATTGGTATTTCTTTCTTAACATTAATGAGATTACATCCATTACAATATATATCTATCTTGCCCTCATGGCATCCGTACTCTCTTTTGTTTTTATAAAGGTTCAATGGCTTAAAAATATTATTATTATCTTTGCATCATGTCTTCTTGTACTGGTTATATCTCTGGGTATAAAGGCATATAGTCAGCATTCCATAGAAAGGGGTGTTGTGATTGCAGATGAAAGCAAAATAAGATACGGGCCGGGTGAAGAGTATGAACCCAAGTTTGAGATACATGAAGGTGCTGAGGTGAGGATAGAAGAGAAAAAAGATAGATGGTATAAGGTATACGTCTACGTGGACGTTGAAGACCTTCGTGACGATGAAGAC
>JBHHYW010000314.1:0-3932 GCA_046757745.1 Candidatus Scalindua sp. | reverse complement strand
GGCGGAACTCGAAGGTTACGATGTAAAGATTGGCAGATTCCCATTAGTGGCTAACAGCAAGACTCAGATAATGGGTGAAGGAGAGGAAGGCTTCATAAAAGTCATAACCGATGCATCTAGCGGTGAGATCCTGGGTGTTCACCTGATAGGCCATGAAGTAGGAGAATTGATAGGAGGTATGTCCCTTGCCATGAACCTGGAGGCAACAAACCTGGAAGTCAGCGCCAACATCTTCCCACACCCCACACTCTCAGAAGTATTCGCTGAAGCCTTCCACACTATAGAAGGCAAGGCGATTCATATCTGATAATAAAGACGTCTAATAGTTTACAATACAAATACAAATTTAAAAAGGTTTTTGGATTCCAGACATTTCGGCCTAATCAGAAATCTATAATCAAGAACATTCTTGAGGGAAATTGAATATTTCTGAAACAGAATCAAGGGTCACAAATTAGGACACGGTTTTCCACCATTTTTCTTTTCTCGATCTAGTGTCTAAACGCAATCGCAAGACCTGCATGGTACTCCATAAGCCTATCGTTGTCGCCTATATGAACGGGTCTGTCTATCGGAGTGCCGGTGTTAGCAACATTACCAGATGCAGGTTCTGGATTATTTACATTGGACATACGCCACCACGCACCAACACCAGAAGAAAATGCCAGATCCCATCGGTCGTTAATCTTATATTTAACCTTAAGGTTGCCTTCAGCCCTGGGAACAAAATGACTATCTCGGTCATTCACAGAAGCAAAAACATTAGTAATGCCGAAAAATTCAAAAGGTATGCCTGCTAATATCAGTGCCTGATCTGCCTCCAGTTTGCTTTTGCGGTAATAAGCCCCACCAAACACAGCGCCTTCAACCTGAAATCCTCTGGTTACGTTACTGCTCAAACGAACCCCTCCCTTTAAACCAAAGAGGTTGTCTCTTATGTTTTCCCCCAGAATACTGTGATTAAAGACAGGAAAGATAAATGGGATTTGTCCAACCATTTTGTGTTTGAAATCCTGTTCAAAATGAGCATAAGACAGCCCTACTATGCCATGTAGTTCCGTATTATCTTTTTTGTACATAGTACGGTTTAATCCTAGAAATGTGTCTACATACCATGTCTCATATTCAAATTTGACTCTAATGTTAGGGGCGCCATCAGGGTCACCGTCAAAGAAAAGAAGGTGTTGGTTCGTTCCAAAACTTCGCCCATCTATAACCGGCACAACGGGAAGCGACCCGTTCGAGTCTGACACAATCCAACGAGTACTGTCACTACCTGCGGATGCTCCTTGGAATGAAAATTCAATTGAGTCTTTGTCGTTGATATTATAGTCAACTACAATCTTACCGCCACCCCCAAGGCTGTCATAGTTTGGGCGCTCCCGTCCGGTATAAGGAGAAGGAAAAGCATTTTGAGCATTGTATACATAGCCAAAGTTATCACGACGAGAAAGGAACCTACCACTACTTTCGAGCGAAAAGGACATTTTGCCATACTTTAACTCGGTTGTGTCTCTCTCGGCATATACAGATGGAACCGTGTAATAAATACCTATTATCCCCCCTTGCCTTGTAGTATTTGCCTCATTAAATCGTGTTCTGGCATCATCATCAGCAAGTGGTCTGGCTGTCAGCGTGCCACTACCTGAATCAATATCCCATATCTGATACCCTGCTTCCACCGATAACCCGTTCCAAATATTATAGGAAATTGTTGTATCAGACATTACGCCAGAGCCGCCGTCTGCTCTTGTTTCAAAACTGGAGTCTTTTTTAAGGTCTGAACGCAGATAATGTATATCATCACTTTCGTAGTGTGTCCACGGAACAAACATAAGCCTTGATTTTATTGATAGCTTCTGGAATAGTTTGATTTTTGCACGCACCCCTACCCTCAAACTATCCCATGTATCTTTTTGTGAAATTCCTCGTCCCTGACTTTCAAACGGCCCCAGTCCGAACAGGTTAAATGGGTCTACTGTCTGCCTTCCCTCTGTGGCTACATATTTTTCTTCCCAATGCTGATACCCTAATAACAGATCAATACTACTTCTTTTCTTGTTAAATATCCTACACCCTATATCAGCATTGACATAGAACACATTATCATCGTCAATGGTGGATTCTGAAACCGAGAAGAGTTCAGTACGGTTGTCGCCTAGATAATCCCTGTCAGTCAGTTTGCCTCCGCTTATACCGCCAAGGCCAACATCAACACTGAAGATGTACCTGTTATAAAGCAGTGCATTAACATTAAACTCAGCAATCACGCTGTCTACATCATCATATATTAATTCTGAGAGCACATCAGGCGATCCATCACTGTCTGCATGGTTTCTATCGGCCTTACCATAACTGATCCATGTCCTTTCGCCTACCTGAAGGGATATATTTTCTCTTGTTAAAATAGTACGCTCCCTGTCCTCGGCAAACGCAGATGAAGCTATGAGGACAAAAAGAATGGAAAAAGAGATTATCTTGCTCATAAGGTTATGCCGCCTCTAACTCTATTCCATTTACCCTGATTTCATATATCAAAGGAACCCATGTATCTTTTTCATATGACTCAAGAGAGAGAGGTACCGGTTCAATCAAAGAGTCTATTTCGCAAGCAATTTTAAAGTGCCGCACTCCCTCTTCAAATCTGTCTTTCCCAAAATCCGGAGATACGATAGCAACATCAATATCGCTGTATTCATGAGCTTTACCTGACGCCCTTGATCCATACAGGATTACCTTAGCAACATTTATGTTGTCTCTTTTCAAAGCTTTTACAAATTCTTCTATCTTTTTTACAACCTCTTTTTCAACCATGAGAAAACCTCTTTAATATCATACTCAGCGCCTTCAGACCAGTATTGAACTGTTTTATCAACATCAAACTCTAACATGACATTATTTCAACCACAAAACATTTATAATTTAGTTAGCAGAAATTGTATTTTTATTTCAGAATCAAGACAAGTAGAATTTAGAGAAATTTATCATTTCTATTCTTGTCAATTGTATGACAAATGCCATACAATTGAACTATAATAGTTTTTGATTCGTCCACTTTAATATTACTTGCTAAAATAGACTTACCTGAAATATTTGTTTCAAGTTTTCAATGATAATAAGAACTATCATTCTTTATTCAGCCCCAAACCACATCTTGCCTTGACATTACTTCGATTAATCACTTGACTCTACGTTGCTTATCGAGTAAATTATTGTAGTTTCACTAATAACTACAATAAGGTTTTACAAATAACATAAGGAGCAAATTATGAGTATTGCAACTAATATACTTAAATCACCTCACGTTGGGGTCAGGGACTTGAAAATACATCTATCAAGTTTCTTGAAAAAAGGATCACTGGTAGTAACGGATAGAGGAGTGCCAGTTAACGTAATCCTCCCTTATGCCGATACGATAGAATTGCTGGACATGCTGGATGAAGCCACTGACCCGGAAACAATAAAAACTATCAGGGAGGGAAGAAAGGCAATAAGTGCAGGTACTAAAGGAATACCAGTTTCAGATGTGTTTAGCAAAACTAAAAAAAGAAGTAAATGAAATATAAAGTCTTATTCCCCACTCATTCCATTGCGGCTAAATTCACAAAAACTCTCTCAAAAATACCACAAATCAAGATCCAGGATGAAATAAAGAAAAGAGTTGAAGATCTTGCTGCAAACTCACATCCCTTTGGTAAAAGTCCATTCAAAAAACTTAAACCACCAGTACACTTTCATGAAATGACAGCCCAATACCGTATAAGAATAGGTGATTACAGAGTGCTATACGATGTGGATGATAAAAAAAAGACAGTATGGATACTGGCACTCAGAAAACGCAGCGAGAAAACCTATAAATAAATATTCTCCAAAACTGAAAAACACAAAGTTAACGATATGCATAACACACTTAAAAAGGTTTTTGGGTTCCA
>JBHHYW010000313.1:0-3960 GCA_046757745.1 Candidatus Scalindua sp. | reverse complement strand
TTATCCTTAACTTAATTTAGTTTTTACATTTCATTGCCGGTCATGACCTGGTAGATTTTGTGCATACCCGTTATATTCCGAAGTTCAAACAACCCCAAATAGCGAATATTATAATTCCCTTTTCTTGATACATCGTTGTACAATGCTTCAGTAATGAAAATACGATCGATTAATGTAAACTCTTCTCGTGAAATACCATCTTTAACGACTACAAGATCATCTCCCTTAAGTCCCTCTACACGAAATGGAATGTTAATATTTGTTCCATGACGGTCTCCATCAGGCCTGACTCTAACCTCGCCAAAATGGATACCAAATCTCAGATGTATCTCAGGGCCGTCCGCAATATTGGAATTGTATGTATTTATACTCTCCATGACCTGGATTGCCGCATCCAACGCACACTTTGAATTGTGAAAACAAACCAGGAACCCATCGCCGGTACTCTTTGTGAAGGATGATTTCTTATCCTTGAATATGGGAAACATTATACCTTCAAGAGCATTTTTTATAATGTAAGTAGCCCCATCTCCGTATAGGTCCATTATTCTTGATGATTCACATATATCAACTACCATGACCGCCTCCGGGACTTCCCTTCCGCTACCGGGTGGTTGTTTTAATGTATTAATACGATTCTTTATATCTTTGAAGTTACTGTCGCTGACAGAAATTTTGTTAAACAGCCCACGTGCCTGATGTTTCAATCCCGCTTTTTCACAGGCATCGCCTAAATCATACATTTTTGATCTTACACGGTCATCGGTACAGGAAACTGCTGAATATTTTTGAACATGCCTTTCTGCAGTTTCAAGATCCTTGATTTCTAGCAAATGCTGTGCAATGAGATAATGGGAATCACTCTCGTACTGTCCACCGGCTTCCGTTACATCCTGTAAAAGTTTAATGCCGCGATCATCATCTTTTATTTCCGTTAAATAGATATTGGCCAGTTCATAGCGTACACGATTCAATTGATCCCCGGTTAACTCTTTGTCAGAGATTATATTTTCATAAACTGTAACGCGTTTATCGGAAACCCGCTTCTTTATCGCCTCTATTTGTACAGGAACGTGAGGATATTGTTTTTCCAACGTTGTTAATCGATCTATCAACGTGACGGCTTCCTCGATATCGCCTTCTGCCAGAAAAATTGAAATTGATTTTTCAATCACTTTTATTAAAACTGTCTGGTAAGATTCCTTGTCCGGTGCGGTTTCCAGGAGTTGTTCAGCATCCCGAATTGCATTTGCACACTGTTTATTTTTTATATGCACATTGATAGATTTTATGAGTTTTTTCTCGTATGAACCGAGATTTTTGATCAATGCATCGTATAATGGGCGATACCTCTCTTCATGCTGTTTATCTAACTTAATAGCCTCCTTTATACAATTTATAGCCTTTGGATATTTCATTAAGTTTTGGTAAATTTTACTCAGAAAAACGTGTAGATGTGGATTGTCCGGTCGTTTGTCAATTTCTTCCTGAGCAACTTTCATTGCTTCCTCATATTTTCCTGAACAGGAATACAAGTTAATAAGGATATACAAGAACTTTTCACCGGCCTTTCCTTTTTTACGTAAAGCTTCATAGTTTACAATTATGCTTTGTATATTTGTTGTCTGATTAAAAGCGTTGAACAACGCCGTATATGCTTCTTCGTTTAAAGGATCAATGTCGACTAGATCAAGTAAGCCATTGGTTGCTTCTTGAAAATGACGCGGGCAGTTAGTAAGCATATCCGCATATTCTTTTGCGGCTCCTTCGTAATTTTTTTGCCGGATTGAAATCATGGCGGTTAAACTGTACTTTTTTGAAAAATAGGAACCTAAAATCTTGAGGCGGTCAAATATTTCCAGGGCTTCTTTGTCTTTGCCTTGAAGATAGTAGATTTCTCCTAAAACTTCGTTATACCGCATATAGCGCATACCATACTTTTCAGATAAAACCTCCAGGTCTTCTGTTGGTATTACCTCATGAATCTTGTCGCAGCAAATAAGTGCATGGTCATAATCTTTTTTGTTGAAATAGGCATATGCAAGATCATTCAGGACTTTAACACTCTGTGGATCCTGCTTGAGTTCCATTTCACCATATTTAACGACCATATCCCAATCACGTTCTGCTAATGCTTTTTTACGATTGTTTTTAAGTTCTGACATAATCCAAATTCCCTAATGTGTGAATGCCGCTCATCTAACTATAGAATATTCAAATGCTTAGACAGGGTTTTCTTGTCGTGACACGCCACTGATTTTATACACATTGTTGATTTAAAATGCAAGAATGAAAAAGTGTTAGTCTATAAGTCGACAATTTCTTGCCCTCGCTCCGTAGCACTGCGGAGGACGAGCTTTTTTTGACTGGAAATTGTCACCTTATAGACTGTTTTACCACTCCTTCGGAGTGGTAAAGGAAAAAGCTTAATTAAAATGTAGGGGGAGGCTGTTTCCCAAATGGTCCTAATAAAAAGGTTCGTTTGGGAAACGAACCCTACATATAAATTTAGCTATTCTTCATTACATAAACATGACAGCCTCTCGAAAGAGAGGTCTGCCTTCTAAATCTTTGTACTAAATAAGGGAGAGTTTGAAAACCGTAGATTTTTATTTTACAACCTGTCCGAGCCAGAACAGATCAGAGATTTATCCCTTTTTGGTTCTGGCTCGGCCAGGTTGGGGAAGAGGTGTATACCATGATTAGTGAATTAATCTTACACAAGAAAAACCGGTGTTTTTTTTGGTTATGTAAAAAAATACTCAATGAATTCAATTATGCTTTAAGAATTCGATTGCTCGTTCTTCCGACCAGTAACTCTTGTCTTTTTTAAATTGTATAAAACCAACATGGCCGCCTGATTCCGGCATCTCTAAATAAACATGTTTACTGTTTGATGTCTCTTTGACCGGATAACAACCGTCAGCAATAAACGGATCGTTGCGGGCATTTACAATCAATGTTGGAATCTTAATCTCCGAAATGAATTGATTGCTGCTGCATTTGTTCCAGTAATCTTCTGCATTCTTAAAGCCGTGGAGTGGAGCAGTGTATCGGTCGTCATAGTCCTTAAAATTTTTTATTAAATGATAATCGTCATCATTTATCAGTCCGGGCATCAATTCCATTTTAGCCCTGATCTTCTGATGCAGGGTTTTTAAAAACTGGCTCATATATATTTTGTTTGTGAATTTGGCAAGTTCCCATGTACTTGCCTTTAGATCACAGGGAACCGAGAACACAACGGATCCTTCTATTTTGCTGTCAATCCGACTGCCTTTGTTACCAAGATAAACAAGTGTTAAGTTGCCTCCCATGCTGAACCCTATTAATGCGATTTTCTGATAGGACATAGTATTTGCAGCATGTTCAATTACAAATTCTAAGTCATCGATTGAGCCACTATTGTAAAAACGTAACTGGCGATTTATCTCGCCGGAACAGGATCTATAGTTCCATGCCAGGGCGTCCCAGCCATTTCGGTTAAGCATCTTAACTATTCCTACAACATAATGGCGGTGTGAACTACCCTCTAAACCATGAGAAATAATAGCTAATTTTTTGCTTCCTGTTTTCGACCAATCGATATCCAGGAAATCATCGTCATGCGTGTAAAGACGCTCCCTCTGATAAAAACCTGTATCGAATTTCCTGAATAGTGAAGGATAGATTGATTGCACATGTCCATTCTTAAGAAGAAATGGAGCCTGATAATTGGATTTGTTTAATAGTGGCATTATGCTATTTAAAAACAGTCATTGTAGCCGCAGGCTTTAGCCTACGTTTTTCATCATTTAATGGGTTTATGACAATTTCACATAAGTTACGCAACCTGAAGGTTGCGGCTACTTGAATCGCTCAATTTATATTTTACTCGTTTTACAAGATATAACAAAATATATTGCTTGAATCCAGAAACAGATAAACATAATATATTGAAATGAATAAATTAGAAAAGAC
>JBHHYW010000312.1:0-3987 GCA_046757745.1 Candidatus Scalindua sp. | reverse complement strand
ATATGTAATACCTGCCATGAGAAGGGATTTGACAAAACAATGGCAGAGCAGAAAAAGTATGTCACAAGGATGCTGGATTCTTTATCGGAATTGCTTGAAAAAGCTTCGAAGAAAGGTTTGCCCGAAACCCTGATTGATGAGGCGCATTACAATTATAACTTAATTATAAACGATGGAAGTTACGGGGTGCACAACATTAAGTATGTAAAGGATTTGATAAATCACAGCATACAACGGTTGGAGTAATAGTTCACCGCAAAGGAGCAAAGTACGCAAAGTTATTAATTTTGAAAGTAAATGATGAGAATCCCTGAAGGTAGGGGCGAACTGCCGTTCGCCCTTACTTCGCGTCCACTATGCATGGTGGGAGTAGGAAAGAATTTATATGCGTAAAATCGTATTAAGTATTAGTTTATTTGGAGTTTTATTTTTTTTATCTTTCATTTCAGAAGGTAGGGGCGAACTGCCGTTCGCCCTTACTTCACAACCGCTACACCTGGCGGGAGTGCAAAAGATTGAGCATACCCCTTTAAAGATGTCCACAAAGAAAACTGATTCCTGTACGGAAAGATGCCATGTCAATTATATGGCATATGAAAACAAATTCAAATCACTTAAAAGGGATGAAATGTTTAGACATAAGACACATTCATTCGATCAGGACATGGATTGCATATCATGTCATGACGATAGTGAGGTTAATACTAAAGGACATGGTAAATTAACAATTGGAAAGGAAAACTGCCTTAAATGTCATCATGTTAAATTAAAAGTATCTGAGTGTAAAAGATGTCATAACGCTATTGATGAGAATCCCATGAAATATAAAAAGGATAAATTCCTGCACGGGTTTACGGTGGAAAGTGATGTTGACTGCGGGTTATGTCATATTAAGGACCCGAATGCTTCTATGAAAAACGAAAAAATCAATTGCGTTAAATGCCACCATACAACTCCGGATTTAGATTGCGTAAAGTGTCATAAAGATGACATAGACAAGTATTTAAATACAGACCCACAGAGGAAGGACACTCTTTCATGGACTGTATCTTTCAGGCACTCACAGCACCCCGAACAGGATATGTCATGCAAGGAATGCCACTCAATCAGTCATGAGAACGACGCCGGTATTGTGGAATACAACCTCAATTGCAGTAAATGCCACCATATTTCTGAGGAGAAGACTGAATGTGTTGAATGCCACAAAGAACCTTCTGAATATTTAAGAGGTAAAACTGGAGTTGAAGGGATTATACCTGTACCGGACATGATGTCCATGGCAGTTAAATGTGATGACTGTCATAAGTATGATAGAGAGGGTCTAAAATTCAAAGGAGTAAAGGAATACTGTATAGAATGTCACAATGGTGATTATGGAGAACTATACAACGCCTGGACAAAGACTATTAAGGATAGATTGAGAATATTCAATTATAGTATACAATCTATAGGTGAAGATGGTAACTTTCTTTACAAAAACGAGTCAGATGTGGATGTGGAGAAGAGGGAGGATGCAGGAAATCAATCTAATGTGAATATGTTTCTGGAGAAGACGGGTAAGACCGTTGATTTAGTTACAAAATACGGAATACACAATTTTAACCTGACAAGAATACTATTAGATGATCTGGAAGAGAAGATAAAGCCTTAGCACGGAGAGGAGCCCAACAAATTGAGTAATGGAAAAAAACGATGCACGAAAACTATCAACAGAGGCCCAGCAACAGATACGCAACCAATCAATTCAACTCAGAAAATCTAGAAAAACCTACAAGGAGATATCAGAGATTACCTGTGTACATAATAATACTATTGCCAGATGGTGTAAAGCTTATCAGCGTAAAGGTGCCAAGGCAATTCAAATCAAGAAAAGAGGCAGGCGAACCGTAGGTGAATATTTAAAACGAGGGAGGGGGTTACGCCTCAAAAGCCATTACGTAAAGCTTACAAGCAGTATCCTAAAGCCATTACGAATCAAGGCAAAGTAAGATTTATGGCATATGAGGATAAAATGAATTCAGGTATTCTAATAAAGTTTACGAAACGCCTTATCAATGACTCAGCAAGAAAGATACTCCTGGTTCTTGATAATTCGAAGGTGCATCATAGTTACGTTGTCAGGAATTGGTTGGAAAAGCATAGAGAATAAATTGAAATTTTCTTTTTGGTTTTTTCTTCCATGTTGACTCTTAATGTAGATTAAACTGTCTATATGTGGAACTGTCTTATGGATATTGAGTAGGTGTATGTTGTAGTTTTAATGTAACAAATTATTACGTCGATAATAATATAATATTAAGGATTAGATAAATCATGGCCTTTTGGGAATTAGCCAGATATGAACTATCAAATCATGCTGAATTTGATGACTCACAATTTATATTTAATATGAGAGATATCCCTACCAATATTAATTCTACTAACATCTCAAATGAAATTATATTCCTTGTAATTTCCGCCTCGCAGAAATTACGCGTTCTTTTCCCTGCAGGTCGTTGGATATTTCAATATCCTTGTAATGTCCTTCGCTTTCCATAAGCGTTATAATCGCATTCGCCTGTGTTTCTCCAATCTCAATAACCAGGTACCCATCAGGCATTAACCAATCAGAGGCGTCTCTGATTATTTGTCTGTAGAAACACAATCCATCCTTACCTGCAACTAACGCTTCCCGAGGTTCATGATATCTTAGTTCAGGTTCCAGATTCTTCCATTCCGATTCGCTTACGTAAGGAGGATTTGAAACAATAAAATCTACGCTTCTTTGATCAATATGACTAATGAATGCACCGGAGAGATCTCCGTGCAGGAGATGTACTTTATCAACAACCTTATGTCTCTGGGCATTTTTCTTTGCTATTTCGAGCGCTTCCTGTGATATATCGCTTGCATATATTTCTACATCACTGAGGTTTTTGGCCAGAGACACGGCAATGTTACCTGAACCGGTTCCTATGTCCATAATAGTTATTTTCCTATTTGAATATTGTTTGCCGTGTGCGTTCTCCAAGACTGTTTCTACAAGTATTTCCGTTTCCGGCCTGGGAATCAAGACACGTTCATCTACGAAAAAGTCAAGTGACATAAACTCAGCATGATGTGTAATATATTGAAGAGGGATATGCCTTATCCTTTCGTTGATTAGTTCTTTGTACCTGCTAATATCGGTATTACTAATAATTTCATCCGGATTTGTATAGAGTTTTGCCCTGTCGCATGATAGTACAACGGACAGTAGGGTATCAGCATTTATACCGGGGGAATCTATATCTGCCTCTTTTAATGTGACTATTGCCAATTTCAGTATATTGCGAATTGTATTAACCATAAAATGGGACAGGCTACTTTTCTAACACAGGGAAATGTCTGGATGGGGATTTTCCATATATAAATGGAATGGAAATAACAAGAGGTATTACGAAAAAAGTAGCCTGTCCCATTTTATCGACATTACAGGGTGGATGCTAATTCCTTCATCTTTTCCTGCTTTCCGTAATTTGTCATTGCCTCAATCAATTCGTCTATTTCACCAAGCATGATTTTTTCCAGGTTGTATAGATTGAGATTTATTCGGTGATCGGTTACCCTGTTTTGCGGAAAGTTGTATGTGCGGATCTTTTCGCTTCTATCGCCGGAGCCTATCTGAGTACGCCGTGTCTTGTCACGTTCATTCTTGTTTTGGTCTTGCAAAAATGTGTAGAGACGGCTTCTCAGGATACGCATTGCCTTTGCGCGGTTTCTGTGCTGTGATTTTTCGTCCATACACTTAACAACCAGGCCGGTAGGTTCGTGTGTAATTCTAATGGCAGAACTGGTTTTGTTGACCTTCTGTCCTCCAGGTCCGGAAGAACGAAATGTATCGACAGAAATATCTTTGGGGTCTATCTTGATTTCAACATCTTCAACTTCCGGTAAGACAGCGACTGTTGCTGCTGAGGTGTGTATCCTTCCGCTTGTTTCTGTGGTAGGAACCCTCTGTACACGGTG
>JBHHYW010000311.1:0-3989 GCA_046757745.1 Candidatus Scalindua sp. | reverse complement strand
AGAGCTGATTGTTTGTGGTGAAATAGCCGGTCCTGAGAACCCATATAACAAGGAAACACCTCCTTATGTAACTGAGGATGTCAGGTTCTTTGCATTTGATATAAGGACTAAAGATACAGACCTGCAAATACCTATAGCGAAAAGATACAGGTTGTTTGATAAATATAGAATTCCAACGGTAACACGCTTCGGCAAATATACCGTTTCAGACATCAAAAAGCTGAAACAACACATTTGTGAATTGAACGCGACCGGTTGCGAAGGGCTTGTTTTCAAACCCACAAACCCGTCAGACAGAACGGTAAAATACGTCACAGCAGGTTCGTGTCTCAGGGATATGAGAGTAACTTCTCATGTGATGATAGAGGCTCAAGCAGAATTTTTCACACATAGAATGTTAAGAGCACTCTTTTATCTTTTGGAGCACAATATACCACTTGACAAGACATTCCTTAAGGAAGCAGGTGAATCCCTACTGTATCCACTTTATGAGAGTGTGAAGAAAACAGCAAATGGAGAAATGATAACAGAAGGTTTTAGAGTAAGATTCAACAAAGAAGCAAACATCAAGAAATTATTTGAACATTTTCACAAATGCAAAGTAGATGCAAATCTGGTAAGTCAGAAAAAGGTTGGTAGATATTGGCATGTAGAATTTACAAGGAGGTGTTTTCCTTCGTATGAAGTGATTCAAAAGCACTGGTCGGGTCATTCACACTTTGATTAGACTGTTTATAATACCGTGGAGGTTGCGTGATTCAACAAAACGGATTCCCAGTTTGTCTGCCCAGGTAATTATACCGGTATCAGCAGTAACCAGTATACCATCC
Organism: Candidatus Scalindua sp.; assembly: GCA_046757745.1. Classification (GTDB taxonomy): domain Bacteria; phylum Planctomycetota; class Brocadiia; order Brocadiales; family Scalinduaceae; genus Scalindua. The sequence goes on along the minus strand of JBHHYW010000311.1, from coordinate 3,159 downwards.
AATTCCTTTGCCAATAATATCAAGTCGACATCCTCCTTGCTGTCAATGATTCCCTCTCTCAGTGCCGAACGGTATTTCCTTCTGAGGTTTGTTATTGTTTCCGGCTTAGTATCTGTTATTACGTCCCTCACTGCCTGTTCTGCCACCCTTAATCCCTTGTCAATACGGTGGCGAACATCATCTATCAGCTCGTAAAGCAGAAAAGCCGGAACATCCATCTCATACTTCTTGGGAGGTTTCTGGAAAATTCTAATCTGGAGGTCCTTTGGTATCTTGTCACAATCTATAAAATTCATAAGCTCTTCATAAATTGATGGGGGCATATAAAAAACTGGACACTCCAGTTTACTTATTAATTTCAGGAAATTCTTAAGAGCCGTAGTCGGTGTCCTGCCAAATGAAATGTAAACATCAGGATTAGTAAAAATGCTGGTGTCTATCACAAACTTTTCTTTCTTTAGAATTTTTATTTTCTTAGTCTTTTTCATTCTTAAATATATTTATGGGAATTTAATGTTAATAACACTTCTACTTCGCTCAGTGTGACGTCATCCTGAGTGGAGTCGAAGGATAATATTTTGTCGCAATAGCGATATAACTTGTTTATATATAAGCTTATGAGTATAGTTATTAAACAGGTCTAATGCAAGCAAAACCCTTATGTCCCTCTTTCCAACTGTACCTTATCGCTTTCTTGACAGTGTATTCTTTGGTGATATAATCAAATTTAATAAGGCAGACCACCGGCCTGTATGCTGGTGTGGCTTAATAAGGCTATGCCGGGTAAAGCGAGAAACTTTTGCTTGTGCGAACAGATTCGAACTATCGGCCTTCTTGTCCACCCTGATGAGTCCCTGTCTGCCGACAGATCTCTCTTTCGAGAGGCTGGTCATTAGCTTGCAAATCTATCGGATAATGTGAAAAATGAAATATGTAACATTTATATTAATAATAATTGTTATATCCTGTGTCTTCTACAGCTATCGCCCTTTTATGAATTTCAAAGGGGAAAATTCGATAGCTAACGGAGGAAATACAGAATTTACAGAAGATGATTATGTCCGTGAAAGAAAGAAGATGGTTGAGCAACAGATAATGGCACGAGGCGTAAAAGACAAAAAAATCCTGGATGCAATGAATAGTGTGCCGAGGCATTTGTTTGTCCCGGAAGGATACAGACACGGCAGTTACTTTGACCAGCCATTACCAATTGGATGGGGGCAGACAATTTCTCAGCCTTACATAGTAGCGCTGATGACTGAAATGCTGGATGTTGATAAAGATGATACAGTACTTGAAATTGGAACAGGCTCAGGCTACCAGGCAGCAGTCTTATCTACAATTGCCAGAAAAGTATACACAATTGAAATAATTGAAGAGCTAGGGCTTCTTGCAGATGAAAGGTTGAAACGTCTTGGATATGATAATGTGAATTTCAAAATATCAGACGGTTCACTCGGTTGGCCTGACAAGGGGCCATTCGATGCCATTATAGTAACGGCAGCAGCTGAGGAAATTCCTGATCCTCTGATAAAACAGTTAAAACCAGGCGGCAGGATGGTTATTCCGGTTAACAATTCACTCTATAGCCAAGACCTGTTGATTGTTAAGAAAGATGAAGCAGGAAACATTGACACAAGGAAAACTATCCCCGTACGATTCGTTCCACTTGTAGATGGAGAGAAATCCGCAGAATAGACTTGTATTGTTTCAACAATAACCTCCGCTTCTCAATTCCTGTAATCACAAAGCTGGTATTACACACCTGAAACTAATCGCTTTATGAATTAAGATAATTACAAATGATTTCTTGGTAGATTTTGCTTTCATTTATTATTTATTTCTATTAAAATGTTTTTTTAAAAAATTTGTTTACAGTCTTTTTTCTGAACTTCATTTTGCGTAGCAAAAAAGAATAAATTAGCGATAGAAAGGAGCTAATTTATATGGAATACAGGATACTCGAAAAAAGCGATTTAAGCATTTCAACTATAGGTTATGGTGCATGGGGTATCGGGGGAGAACCATTCTGGAAGACTGAAGGAGAAGAAAGTTCCATTCGTTCTATTGAAAAGGCAATTGATCTGGGCATAAACTTCTATGACACCGCTCCTGTTTACGGCTTTGGATATTCTGAAGAGTTATTAGGTAAGGCCCTGCAGTCAAAACGCAAAGATGTCATAATCGCAACAAAATGCGGACTACGATGGAGCAAGGAAGAGTTAAAGGCGCTTGAGAAAAGGGCAACTAGAGAATCAATATTAGAAGAAATTGACTTGAGCCTGCAGAGATTACGAACGGATTACATTGATTTATATCAGGTACATTGGCCTGATGAAACCACACCTATTGAAGAGACAATGGATGCCCTCCTGCAGATCCAGAAGGCCGGAAAGGTTAGATATATAGGTGTGAGTAATTATTCGGTTGATCAAATGAAGGAGAGCCTTAAACACGGTCAGATAGTTTCTATTCAACCAATGTACAGTATGCTAGAGAGAGATGTAGAAGAAGAGATACTTCCATTTTGTATAGAGAACGATATCGGTTTAATCTGTTATAGTCCGCTTGCGTCAGGTGTGCTGACAGGTAAGTACAATGAGAACACTAAGTTTGAGGATTGGCGTGGACAAGGTATTATTGGAAACTTTACAGGAGAGGTGTTCGTTTCTCATATTAAAAAAGTTAAAGAGATTACAAAGATAGCACAAAAATATAGTAAGACGACAGCTCAACTGGCTATAAATTGGATACTCCGCCAAAGGGGTGTGACTACGGCCATTGTTGGGGTAAAAAACCCGGACCAGGTTAAACAAAATACAGGTGCAGTTGGCTGGGATATTTCGGGTGAAGATTTAAAAATTATATCAGATATTTTAGAAGGAAGGAGTTATTGATGGCAAAGAAAGTAAAGAAAAAATATACATTGAAGGAGTTGGATAAGATGTCAACAGACGAAGTACAGAAACTACCGTTTGCAGTTAGGGATAAGCTTCTGGATTTAGTACTTGCAGATGGCAGGAAAATTGGAGGCAAACAGCCTGCACGGCAGGTGGGTCTGATGTGTGATTGGTTCGAGGAAGATGTCGTTCGTCTCCAGAAGATTAAGGCAGTAAAAATATGCTGTGGAGGTTTCATACCGGTTGATTCAACTGGCGA
>JBHHYW010000310.1:0-4010 GCA_046757745.1 Candidatus Scalindua sp. | reverse complement strand
GGGCGATTATCAAAATCTATCACAACTATCTGCTGCCATGTTCCCAACAGGAGTTTGCCATTATCAAAAGGCACTGTAAATGAAGATCCCAGCATGGCTGCACGAACATGAGCATAACCATTACCATCTCCCCAGGCCGCATCATGATGATACGCCACCCCGGTTGGAGCCATTTTTTCAAAGGCCTCGGGCAAATCCTTCAGTAATCCCGGCTCGTACTCAATAGATGTAATTCCTGCCGTAGAACCCGAAACAAAAACAGTAAGGCTGCCGTTCTTGAGTTTTGCATCACTCAAGACTTGTTCCACCTGCGGCGTAATATCGATTATGTCTGTGTGTCCGCGCGTAGATATTTCAACATAACCAGTTAACACCTTCATAATATTTTATTGGTTTTTGTAAATATATTTTTTATAGTAATGACACCGTACATAACTATTCCGAGGCAGGATGCCTCGGCTATTTTGGTTTAATGTCATATCAAAAATGAAATTACTTCTTCAAGCACGAAAATCAAGCGTCCTATCACCATCGACACTAAAGTGTCTCAATGATACACCCACACTTAATCCTACCGCCGGTTGTGTGCATCTCTGCTTGTATTGCTATGCGAGAGGATATTCACATTATCCCGGTGACGGAACAGTAGTATTATACACCAACCTGGCTAAAAAACTAGAGCACGAATTAAACCGTAAAAGAAAAGCACCAGGATTTGTATACTTTAGCCCATCTTGTGATGCCTTTCAACCCGTAAAACAGGTTTTAGACACTACGTATAGTTTAATGGATCTCTTACTGAAGAGAGGTATCGGCGTAAGCTTTCTTACCAAAGGATATATTCCAGATAGATTTGTTACCTTATTTAAATCTCATAGCAATATCGTACAGGCACATATTGGTATAACGACCTTAAACAGACAACTTCAAAAACTTATCGAGCCGCACACAGCAACACCCAAAACCAGATTAAAGAATATAAGTACCTTAGTCAATATAGGAATTCTTCCGGAGATAAAGTTCGATCCATTGATACCAGGGCTGACAGACTCTAAAAATAACCTTGAGCCATTGTTCAAGATATTGAATAAATCAGGCATTAAAAATGTGGGCCTTAATTATCTGTTTCTAAGGCCAGTCATATATAAAAACATTCGCAAGGCACTGGGACAGACAAAAGCCCTTAAAAGGATTTCACAGGCTTTTTGTGATAATGTTGACCTGACTTTACTTGCCCGTCACAGTGCTGGCGGACAGGCCGGCAAATCCAGGGTCAAAGCACTCAACTTACACTTCAGAAAGAAACAGTATAGGTCTATATCATTGTTAGCAGAAAGGTACGGTATAGAGACATACGTATGCGGCTGTAAAAATCCTGACGTTACAAATGAACTAACATGCAGGGATATATGGCAGAAATATTTCGACAAAAAAACGTATCAATATCGACTTTTCGATAATCATAACACTGCAAATCCCATAACTCAATCTGCAAGTCAGGATTAAAATAAAACTATTGACTGCTGATTAAACCTGTTAGATAATGTATAGAAATACTTTACTCTTTTAGCTTATTCCTATTAACATATTAAAAGGAGGGAAAAATGGCTCTTGTACCTATGAAACTCATACTCGACGAAGCTAATAAAGGTGGCTACGGTGTTGGTGCTTTTAATGTTAATAATATGGAGCAGCTTCAGGCAATTTGTGACGCTGCAGCAGAGACAAGCTCTCCCGTAATTATTCAGGTAAGCAGGAATGCACTCAAGTATGCCGATAAAGGCCTGTTGTCTGCCATGGTAAGATACATGGCAGAAGAAAAGTATCCCCACATTCCAATAGCCCTTCACCTGGACCACGGACCGGATATTGAAACAATAAAAGAGTGCGTATCACTTGGCTTTACGTCTGTAATGATCGATGGTTCTCTTGATTACAGCACAAAAGACGAGAAAGGATCACATCCTGCCCGTTCTTTCGATGATAATGTTGTGATAACAAAAGAAGCTGTAGCAATCGCCCATAAGGCGGGAGTAACAGTTGAAGGCGAGATCGGCACTCTGGGAGGCATTGAAGATGATACTGTAGCGGGGAGCGTTCACCTTACAGAACCTGATGAAGCAGAAGAATTCGTTAAACAGACAGGTATAGATGCATTGGCAATAGCTATCGGTACTTCTCACGGTGCATACAAGTTCCCTGCAGGTACTGAAATCAAACTTGCTCTCGATATTGTTAATGACGTGCATTCCCGGTGTCCTGATATCAGCCTGGTAATGCACGGAAGCTCTTCTGTGCCAGCACATATGGTTGAGGAAGTCAATAAATATGGCGGAAAAGTACCCAATGCCGTCGGGGTCCCAACTGAAATGATTAAGGATGCCATAAGCAGAGGCATGCGTAAAGTTAACATTGATACTGATGGCCGTCTGGCAATCACTGCTGCTATCCGTAAAGTCTTTGCGGAAAAACCAGCCGCTTTCGATCCAAGGCAGTACCTGGGGCCTGCAAGAGATGCTGTGCGCACATGGATTATAGAAGAGATGAAGGCATTTGGTACAGCAGGACATGCAGAGGATTATAAACCGGTTACGCTTGATGATATGAAAAAACTATACGCCGCAGCAGGTTAATGTGGTCATGCAGATGTAGAGCTAACAGTTTGATTTATAAAAATGCTGAGTCTCGTTCAGGTTTGTATGTCAGCACACTCTCAAGGGAATTGAATGGATCCTTGTAATTCAAGATTAAGCCTTATAGGAGAGTTGTACTATGATTTTTTCTTCAAAGACTGCTTTGGCAGTATCATCTGATACTTTTCTCTGTTCTATCTTTAGCTCCGTGCGGGCTTCACGTTCTATTTTTGCTATTTCGGCAGAAACGGTTCGGCTTTGTGGTGAAGTAGTGGTTGGGGCTAGTTCGACACTTCGAATAGATCGGGCTTTACGGATGGTGGCTTCCGGATTATTGGGTACCGGGCGAGAGTCTATATTGATGTAACCTTCTTCGGCATATCTCTTTCCGTCAGGCCCTGTTACGTAATCAAAGTGGATGCTTCCCCTGGCGTAGCTTCCGGCAACAGCTCTGTGAGTTAGCCCGCGGCTCTTAACCTGCCTGTCAATTCTCTCCAACTCTTTAACTTTTTCTTGTTCCTCTTTGGATAGTTTCTGGCCGTTGGTGGATTTTTCAGTTTCATTACCTGAATTTCTTCACTTTTGGGATTTTTCTTCATTTTCCTAGGCGAGTTTTTCTTTGGCAGTAGGGGAAAATTAGATTATGTCAGATTTCTGATTAAATATTAGCCCGACTTTCGCTATTCGAGGTGTTTTGATGGGCTAAGTCCTTATAAATCAACGAAAACACCTTAAAAGTCTACACTACAAAACTGAGCGTAGCTCTCTGCAAATTGCTATTTTACTGCTTCACGATTGCCTCCCCGTAAGATGTAATCTTCGGTGGTGGTTGCTTGGGTAAATTCAATTTCATCTGCTCTAGTAACATTTTATTCTCCTTCAAAACATACCTATAATATCGGCAGAATTCATGGCTATTTAGCTCTTTTTTTAAAATTAACCACTAAAAACCAGTTTATTATTGACAACAAAACCATTATTGATAGATTTGGTTTTTTTTCATTAATTTTGATACAGGTAAGGGTTGGAACTTTATTAATTGTTGGTTGTTGATAAGCCAGAAGAGGCATTCAGGGAAGCCTTGAAAAGCATTCCCGGCAGCGTAAACAGCCCTGTAAGGGTGTTTTTGGGACAGTAGAATACCTCATGCAGTCTGTACATTGAACTCCGGCAATTCTCCTTTTATAAGAATCGGTTTTTCTGATATATGCCCTGGCGCAGCAACCTTGAGCGAGTTCAGACGCGTTATCATGAAGTAAAGCAGAGGTGTCACTCCGCCTGCAAAGAAAACCACACCCCCAACCGCACGCATCCATGTCAGTACCTGGAAAGTACCGCCAAGAATGAATTCCTGTGAGCGGGCGGCCCAGTAACCGT
>JBHHYW010000309.1:0-4012 GCA_046757745.1 Candidatus Scalindua sp. | reverse complement strand
CAACTGCTTAGAGCGCAGGTTCCGGGTCAAACCTTGATTAGTGATTAGCGGATAATAATAAACCCCTTTTATTACCTCAGAACAAATAATGCCTATTATAGACATGAGTGTCACATCCTGCCTAACAAACCGGCGGACAAGCCCTCCCAAAGGATAGGCGGGCAGGCTCGCCACTTGACACAATTTCCAATTTAACTCTTTAATCAAAACTTATGTGTTTTCAAATATCAAATCTACAATCACAAATCCTAAATCAGTGATTTATGTCAATACCTTCATTTTTTTGTATAGAAACTCTGATACCATTTGAGCAAGTAATACTCTAAGATGCTCTTTTGATTTCTATCGCTTCATACTCGGGAAACATAATTATAGCGGGATGTACATCAAAAGCTTTTGCAAGCTGTTCGGCGCGCTTCTTTCCAATATCAATCTTTTCATTTTCCAATAAACTCAAGTTGGTAACACTGATACCAGATCTCTCAGCCAATGTTTTTTGTGTCCATCCCTTTAATTTACGAAGCATCCGAATAACCTCACCGGTTGTCAATGAGGCATGTGACTCTGCAGCAACATAGTCTTGTATAGAACGAGATTTCATAAATCCTCCTAATATTGATGTGGAGTTATTTCCAATACAAATACAGTAATAATTTGTCGTTCGACTGAATAAATGACTCTATATTGTTGGCTCAATCGAGATGAACGTTGTTCCTTTCGTTTACCCCTTAGCTTTTCATCATGAAAACCCGGAAAATCTCTCAGTTTTTCAGGGCCATGCCTGTAAACGATATTTTTCCATAGCTCATATTTTTTAACAACGGCATCAGGCAACTTGCGGCAAATTTTTTTAATATCATAATGCTCTTTAATCACCCACATTATCAAAAATAATAACTTATCAGAAATGATAAGTCAAAGGTCTTTTTATTTGGAAAATAGGAAAGATTGATAGGAAGCTAATAAAGTATAAAACATAGTGCGGCATAGCCGCCCGCCTGTCCGTTAAATTTGTTCGGACGGGAATGGCAAAGCCGGACAGACAACTTTAGATCACTTCAAACTTCCCGTAGTGAATCTACAATATTCATGCGTGAAGCCCTGAAGGCAGGAAGGAGTCCACCTGCAAAACCCATGAAGAGAGAGAATGCCATGGACTTGATAATAATTCCCGGTGTGATAGAGAAGCTGAATGCGAGCTCAGAAAATGTCTGAAAGTTCATTGTTGAAACGGTGATAAACTGAAGTAATGAAGCAAAAAAGAGTCCTGTACACCCTCCGAAAAAACCGAGGATGAGGGATTCCAGAAGAAACGCGAATAGGATACTCTTACGCTGAAAACCAAGGGCACGCAGTATGCCAATTTCTGCCGTACGGTTGGCCACAGCCGCAAACATTGTTATCATGGCTCCTACAACTGCGCCAATAGAGAATATGAGTGTCAATGAAATACCGAGTATACGCAGGAAAGTGGCCATCGTTTCCGATTGCTTCAGATAATAATCCTTTTCCCGCTGGATACCCAGAGTCAACCGGGGATCCTTTGAAATAAACTCCTTTAATCCTTGGAATAGATTGGAATAACGTAACCGGAAGATGACAGAAGAATACGTCTGCCTCCGGAAAGACTGCATAAGCTGATCTGCGTCTCCCCAGATTTCGGAACTGAATCCCGTATCCCCCGCATCGAAGATTCCAACTATGTTCCATGGGCGCATGGCAAAAAAAAGTTTCTGCTGTATTCCTGAATTTTTGAAGCGTTTTGCCACACTCTGTCCAACTACGATTTCAGATGTGCCCCACGCTGGCATACGTCCGGCCATGATTTTAACCTGAGGCCGTAAAGAAAGCGAGTGTTTACCTATTCCTCTAATAATAACATTAGCAATACCGTTGCTGTTTTTCTTCCGCATGGTGATAAGCACCAGCAGTTCTTTGGCAATCAGTTTCTGTCCATCTTCACCAGGGGCTATTTCCGGCAGTGTTTCCAGTATAGACGCCTGATATCTATCTATCCTGCTCTGTACCTCAGTCTCTGCAGACTTTCTGAGGACAACTACGTTATCACCCGATCCTGTTTCTACGAGTGTTTTCCGCAACCCCTCCGAAAGCATGATAATAGAGGCAAAGACAAAGACCACAAGCGCCATGCCCAGTGAGGTAAGTATAGTTGTTAAACGCCTTGTGAGGAGATTGCGCAGGCTATAGAAAAACAAAAGGCCCATCTATCCAATCCTCCTCAGACCTTCGGCAATTTGAACGGTAACAGCCCTGTAAGCAGGAAATATTCCTGCTAAAAATCCTACGGTTACGGTAACCGCCAGGTCCAGATACATGGTTTCCCATGTTATATTAAATACCGGAAAAAATTTACCAACGGCTAGTGAAAATCCCATGGCTGCAGGGAACGTCAGGATGATACCTGTGATCCCGCCAAAAATTGTTATCACCATCGATTCACCCATAATGAGCAAAGTGATCTGCCGGCCACGAAGACCCAGGGTTTTAAGTACAGCGTATTCTCCAATCCTCTCACGTACAGACATACCCATAGTATTAGCCACTACAACCAGGATAATAAAGATGACAACAAAAGATATGAGCTGAATGGCCTTGATAATAGCTTCGCTCATGGCAACGAATCCCAACTGAAATGCCTTTTCTGTTTCGGTAAGTGTCTCAGCAAGGGAATTCTTAAAGGATTTATCTATGGCTTCTGATGTTTCTGCTGCCCTATGCGGATCTTCTATTCCAATAATATAAAAACCAACGTGGTCTGCCGAAGAGAACTGTTTCTTTTTCATTGATTCATTGAGATAATCCCAGTGAAAAAAGAATAGTGTTTCATCTATATTCTTGTTTCTGCCCTCATAAATACCGCGTAAAATAAAATCCCATTTACCGGGAAAGATGGTTCCGGTAAGTGTTACCGTATCTCCGACATTCCATCCGAACCGATCTGCGAGTTTTTTCCCCACCAGACAGCCCTTTCTATCACTTACAAACTGTATCTTCTGGTCATCAGGGAACACGTACTCAGGATAAAGCTCAAGATAACTCTTCGGTTCAACAGCAAAGTTGGCAAAAAAATCCTTCCTATCAATATAATATCCGCCGAACCAGTTGCCGTAAGAGACAATTTCAACACCATCAACACGGCGGATCGTGTCTCTATAGGAAAGGGGTAGCCGAAAGACCAGGGATATTGAGTTTCTTGTTATCAGGCGGGTTTCGGAAGAAGCCTCTACCCCGATGTACCATGCGTCAATTACGGTGCGAAGCATTCCGAAAGAAAGGATAGCTACTGCCAGGCCACACACGGTCAGAAAGGTACGCAGCTTATGACGGAAGGCATTTCGAAAAAGGATCTTAAAGATCATGATTGAGTACGCCTTTATCAAGATGTTCCATAGAATGCGCCCATTTTCCCGCCCATGGATCATGGGTTACCATAATAATGGTTTTGCCCAGGTCACGATTCAGGCGATCCAAAAGATTGAGCACATTTTCTGCTGCGGTCCTGTCAAGATCACCTGTTGGTTCATCTGCTACCAAAATAGTTGGATCAGTAACAATTGCCCTGGCAATGGCAACGCGCTGCTGCTGTCCACCAGAGAGCTGATTCGGATAGTGATCGACACGGTCTTCCATATTAACTACTCTCAGGGCGGCAGATACATGTTCCTGTCGTTCACGTCTGGAAAGGCCGGTCAAGAGGAGTGGTAATTCAACATTCTCAAAGGCAGTGAGTACCGGAATAAGATTGTAGAATTGAAAAATAAAACCCACGTTAAACGAACGCCAGCGAGCAAGATCGGTTTCGGAAAGCGTTGTGATACTCACTCCGTCTATTTCAACCGTGCCTTGGTCTACATAGTCTAATCCTGCAATCAGATTAAGGAGTGTGCTTTTTCCCGAACCTGAAGGGCCCATAAGAGCAAGAAACGCCCCTCTCTTTAATTCCAGTGAAATATTCTCCAGCACACGTATAATCTGACTATCCCTGTGATAT
>JBHHYW010000308.1:0-4037 GCA_046757745.1 Candidatus Scalindua sp. | reverse complement strand
CCGGTCAGGTCATGGCAGCATGCCAGCACCTCCCCTTCCCATGTTACAAAGGTATGGAACTGAAAGAGGCTGCATACCCCGGATTCGAGTCCAAAGGATTGTGGTTCATGTATTCCAGGCAATTTTAGATTTCCACCCCGTCCGTGACATACCGTCATACTGGAGCCTGCACCCCTCTCCTTCCAGAAACTGACATATTCTTCCTGTTCTCCAGTGTTGATGTCAGTAATTATACCCCTCACCCTTAAACCTACATTTCCCTTGGCAAGATCTATTAATTCAATAGTCCGCTTTAATGCATCACCATAAGACACCTCTGGGCATAACTTCTCAAAGACACTTTTTCGTTGGCTTGGAAAGGATAGTGTAATGGAATTTGGCCGGGCCTCAATAAGCTTTTGAGAAATATTTTTATTTAATGATGCAGGATTTATTACTATTCCCACATCACCACCTTTCCTGCGAATCTCGTAAATCCATTCAAATACATTCGGGTGTGATAACGGATCACCCATGCCAGAGAATGTAATAAGGCTTCCTTCACCGACAAGTTTCTCCGAGACTGCCTTGAATACACATTCCGACATCATGCCTTTCGGCCTGGTTATGGCATCGCGTGGACACACGAGACAATCACTGTTGCACCTATTGGTGAGTTCCATGTCTATGGATACAAACGCCCAATCAGACGGCATACTGTTTCTCCTTCCTGACTGCCTCGAGCCACGCAGTACCGAAGCGTTCGTCCGGTTCCAGATAATGGCCTTCACTCCACTCGTTCCACGACGCTATGAAGGATAGTTGGGGCTTGTTGAATTTTCTTGTATAGCGGATTGCCCTGCCAAGAAAATCGGAAAAGAGCGCTGGATCCTCATTCACCACAACAGGCCACCAGGGATAACGCTCCTGTTTGTGATAACCGTTTACAGCAGCCCGCGGTGTTGCGTCCCATCCTGGAGATACGGATGGAAAGTAAGCAAGCCCTGACTTATCAGCAAAACCCTTCCATTCTCTGCTTCGCTTCTTGGCCAGTTTACCATAATCCTGCTGGTATTCGCCCTTCCAGTCAGGGAGCCAGACGTAGTGGCTTATGCTGTCAAACCCGGACCCCTTGAACTCAGCAATCATAGAAGGCGCCGGATTGATGGCCATAATATGGAGGCCGGGGTATCCTCTCTTAATAAGATACTCTTTAGCTTTATAGATTGCCAGAGACGCCAGACCTGAGCCCAACTGCCGGAGAAAAAAGGTGCTGTCAAAGATGGAGAAGAGGGGCATATCGTCTATACGGAAGTAATTTGATCGTGAAAAATACCTTTCCTCAAGAAATCTTATCAACTCCACAAAATCATCTGGATCGGTGTATACCAGCCTTCCGGGATCGATATCGGGACCGGGCTTGTGTTTTACGGGAAGGACTCCACGGGGCATACGGTTTGCCCACATGAGGGAGAATGGAAAATCACCACCACCATCTTTGCGTAAAAATCCATTATCAAGGGCCGCCTCGAAAACTCGTTTTCCCCGTGACCAGAAAAAACCGTACACGAAGAAATCTACACCGTACTCACCAGCCAGCCCAACCTGCTTCTGTGCAGTGGAGGGATCTGAATCATCGTACGTCTCATCAACAGGGAGCCGTGGTTGATTATGATCCGGGAAACGGGCAGGTGCATTCAAAACAAGATCCCACTCACTCCAACCCAGTGGAAAATTGCTGTCCCGTTCAGGACAAGAATGCCAGCCCGGATATACATATGCGCCGATTTTTAAATTATTATCTGTAACTTTCAATTTCGATTATATTTGTAAAACAAAAAGGAGTACAAATACTAAAAGTACTATACAAAGATTTCAAGTAATAAAATCCATTAAAATATTATTGTATAATAGCTTATTGTTATATTTATTGATTCAAATATATTATTAATTATGCAAAATTAATGTAAATACATTTGTAAATGTACTTAAAGTATGGTAATATTGCCTTTTTATGGAAGAATATAAATGGGATGAAAAGAAAAACCAGGAATTAAAGCAAACTAGAGGTGTATCGTTTGAAGAAATTCTGAATTCCAAATTTCTCGGCGCAGAAAAGCACGCAAAGAGAGAAAACCAAATAGTACTACTTTTCGAGTATAAGGATTATATTTGGATTGTTCCTTCTGTGGTTGAAGAGAAATATATATTTCTAAAAAACATTATTCCCAAGTCGCAAATATACACAAAAATATATAAAAGGTGATAAGAATGAAAAAAATTAAATTAACAAAGGGAGAAAAAGCAATAGAAGAATCTTTATTGAATGGTGAGTTTGTACCAATTAAAGGGAAGCAGCTTGAGATGATAGAAAAATCTCTAAGATCAAGAAAAAAAGATGTAACAATGACCATTAGAGTTAATAGTAAGGACATTGAAAGAATAAAGAAAAAAGCTGAAAAATTGGGTGTAAAATATCAAACATACATTTCTGAAATACTTCATCAAGTCGCTCAATAAGAAACATTTATATAAATTTAACTTTATCTATTTCTTTCATAAGCCTATCTGTTTCTGTTAACGCTACAATTATTTTTTGATAATGCGAAATATCATCATAGCTTAATTCTCTGCCTTTTCTGTCTTTTAGCCATTTCTGTGCGGGTTGATAACCACCGATGTAAAATTCCCATGCAATAACGGGTACTTTATCGAAATATTGTTTATCATTTATCCAGACACGGCCTGAGCCTTTTTCTTTGTCTGTAATTTCAAAATCATTTTTACCGATTTTACGAGTTACTATATTGTCGCCATCATTTGGATAAGAAGTATTCCCTTGTTCAACTATTGGACTTTCTAATAAATGTATTTGCCGTAATTCACCGCCGATTTTTACCAATTGCCAGAAAGTACTCTTGTCTTTAGGATATGGAATTCGTGGAAAATCTATTTTCAGAAACTCTTTGAATTTCTCTCGGTAAGCTGGTGAGTGCAGAACCGCATAGATGTAATCAAGTATATCAATAGGCGCAAAAGTATCTTTGGTTTCTTCTTTTTCTTTGGTAAAGATTAAACCAACTTTTCCCGCTATTTGCTTTACTATTTCATGGTTTAGGTTTGGTGTACGTTCCTGTTTGCCGTCTATGGTTTGCTGTCCATTGGTTTCTGGGTAGAGGTAAAGAGGAAATATATAACCACCCCCAAGTTTTTTTGCAGAAGAAAGATAATTGCTATCAATAATTTTATTAGTGATAAATAAAAATGTAAAATTCCTATGACATTGCCTTGAAACAACAAGGCCAATATTGTCTTTATGTAATAATTGAGACATGGTGGAATACATAGAACGACCCAATAATTTTGGATCATAGTATATACTTGAACAATCAAAAGGTCTGTAATTTATTGTTCTAATTAAGCCAGAATTGAATTTTGCTTTTGAAATTCTTTCTATAAGATTATATCCAGATGAATTTGTTACATTAAACTCATTAACAAAATCCTGTATCAATTCATTATTGTTTAATAAATACCTAACTTGAGCGATTTTATATTACATGCCGTTGTAGCCGCTGGCTTTAGCCTGCGTTATTCATCATTTAATGGGTCTACGTAAGTTACGCAACCTCAAGGTTGCGGCTACAAAATCGCTCAATTTAGGAAATAATCAATTCTTTTTTCTAATTCAGCTACATTTTCGTCAATAAACAATTTATCTCTTTTGGTTTCAATCCCAGATTTATAATCCTTAAATAAAATTGGCAAGCTTATAAATTCAGAATAAGTTTTGTTGAGACTAAAATCCTTCTTTGTGAAGAAATAATTTGGACTTTCTATCTTTAAATCTTCCCAACTTATTGAGTTTAAGTCATTATGATTAAGAGCCTCATATTTATATTCACGTGAACCAAATAAACCAAAATGTAAAACATCTGCAATTTTCTTTTTCTGTTTGTTTTGTTTTTTATGAATATATTTATAGAAACACCCTGCTGTATATCAAATACATTTTCATCAACGGAACCATCTGGAGCTTTTTCCTTTTTATTAGAATT
>JBHHYW010000307.1:0-4044 GCA_046757745.1 Candidatus Scalindua sp. | reverse complement strand
CCCTGTCCTTAAGTCCCAGCTTTTGAGCAGGGAATCCGGTCATTTTATATATAGCCTTCTCTATAGAAAAAAGAGGGGTTTCATTAACATACTTTCTTATTACTCTGGAAAAAGTGCCATAAGCTCTTGGATGTGGTTTCCCGTAATTTAATACCCCTTTTAAGGAACGAAGAGAGCTATCAGAACCTGCCATTACAAAGTCCCATTTCAAAATCCTGGCAAGGTTTTCCTCTGACATACTAAAGAATATAACGCTTACCCTGCAATCTTCTTCATATAAAAGATCGAGAACAAATTCTAAAGGGCGTACTCGTAAAGTCTCTGCAATCTCGGCAATCGTTTTTCCTTCGTAGCGTCTATTCTCCTTGTTATACACAGATGAAATCATTATAGTTCCCCAAAACTCATGGCTTTGCCCCACGTGCTCCATTTCTTTGATAATGCGTTTCCTGAGAAGAGGATCACCCAATCTTTGTTTCTCTTCGGCAGTTCCCCCCTCGTATACCCAACCTGGCAAAATTACATCCAGGTCTGTTGCTGCTGCAATATAGGGGTACCGATCACATGTGATGTCTATGCCTTTAGACCTTGCATCGTCAAGCAGCTTTTTTATTTTGTCTATTTTTCTCCAGTTTTTCTTTCCCCATGTCTTAATGTGGGAGACTTGAGTATTTACTCCACTCTCTTTAGAAATATTTATAGTTTCGCTTAGTGCGGCTTCTATTTCATCTCCTTCATCTCTAATGTGTGTTGCATATATGCCATTGTACTCTTTGACTATTTTGCATAATTCTATTAATTCAGCGGTTTTTGTGTAACATCCCGGCGGATAGATCAATCCGCTTGACATTCCAAAAGCGCCTGCCTCCATCGCATTTCGCAATTCTTTTTCCATTTCAGTAAGTTCATTCTTATCCGGCTCACGGTTTTCATATCCCAGCACACAGGCGCGGATGTTGCCATGGCCAACCAGGAATCCCCTGTTAATAGAACTCGCCACTTCCTTCGCCCTTTGAAAGAAATCCTCAGCCGTTGCCCAGTTTATATCCAGCCCGAATTTGTGAAATCCTTTTCTTTTATTTTCAAGTAACTCCCCCTTTAGCGGGAATGCAGATACACCACAATTCCCACAAATCTCCGTGGTAACACCGTCATGGATTTTGCTTTCACTCTCCGGGCTGACCAGCCAGAAAAAATCACTGTGTGAATGGATGTCGATAAATCCCGGCGCAACTATGCAGCCTGCTGCATTTATAATGCGGCAATCAGACAGGTTGTCAATACTGCCGATATAAGTGATTTTATCATCTTGAATGCCAATGTCTGCAATCCTCCCGGGGCCGCCGGTACCATCAACTATAGTGCCGTTTTTGATTATTAGATCGAAATTGCGTGACATTGAATGATCTCCGTGAAAATAACTGTGCAAAGTTAAGCGGGCTTCACATTGTTAAAAGCCTTAAACGAGGATTCATCTTGGGCTGCGTATTCTGTAGAAATATTTCTAAAATTATGTGTGGGGCAAGATTTATTATGAAAGGGTTCTATCAGCTTAGTGTATCCATCATTCGCTGAGTGCGGATGGTTTTGTTGTGCCAAGAAAAGAATCAACATCTTTGTGTAATAATTCCATATCTTTTTTTAATGCGCGGTTATGTGCGGCGTTATGGCTTTTGTTAAATGAATAGCATCCCGAAACGCACACAACAAATGCAAGAAACATAATATATATATTTTTGATTTCAAATAATTTCAATGTTTCCCAGAGACACATAATGGATGAATTTTTAATCTTCTTCTTTTCTTCTTCTTGATGAAGGAATTTTCATACTTCTTCGATATTTAGTTACAGTTCTTCGCGCTATATCACTCCCCATTTCTCTTAATCTGGCAGCAATATCCTCGTCACTTAAGGGGTTTGATTTGTCTTCTCCGTTTACAATTTTAGACAGTTTTTGTCTCGTCGCTTCCCATGTTTCCATGTCACCATCTGCATTCATAAAGCCACCTGTAAAGAAAAACTTCATCTCGAAAATCCCTTTGGGAGACTGCATATATTTATGGGCTATAGCGCGGCTTACAGTTGATACATGAATTCCTACAGCATCTGCAACATCCTGCATCTTTAAGGTCCGAAGGGCAAGGATTCCTTCTTCAAAAAATTTCTCCTGCATCTCTACTATTTTGACTGCTACCTTATACAACGTGCTTTTTCTTTGTTCGATAGCATCTATAAGCCATCTGGCAGATTCGATCTTTTTCCGAATATACCGTCTCGTATTCAAGTCATAACCTTTTCCGTTAAGCACATCTTTATAAAACGGACTTATATAAATGCGCGGGAGATTGTGGTCCCCTATGAGCGTAACCTCATATTTCCCATCTACACAATCCACTCTGACTTCCGGTGTTACATATGGTATCTGTTCACTGCTAAAAAGGGAACCGGGCTTGGGATTCAGCGTTTTAATAAACTCTATTACTTTTTTAATCAATTCCAGGTTGTCCCCCAACTTTTTTGCTATAAGCTTGTACTTCTTCAGTTCAACTTCCTCAAGATAGTTTAAAATTAGTTCTTTTGCAATATTATAATCAGGGTCTCTTTCGTCTAATTGCAGAATAAGGCATTCTTTCAAGTTCTTTGCCCCTACGCCAGGAGGATCCATATTTTGTATAATTTCCAGGGCTTTGTTTGCCTGTTCCAAGCTCACAGGTGTTTCCATTGATTCAACAACTTCTTCCAAAGGGTGAGCAAGGTATCCGCTATCATTAATGTTATAAATTATATTTTCACATATTTCCGTAAGCGAATCTTCCACCTCCATAATCGATAACTGTCCAAGGAGATAATCCTGGATTGATATTGATTTAGCAGCAGTATTTTCCAGTGCTTCCTGCTTCCGGTCTCTTTCATCTACCGCGTCACCCCTTTTTATAGACGTTTGAGAGTAAAAGTCTCCCCAATCGTCCGCCATTTCTCTGAGCTTTTTAAATTCTTCATCTTCCTGTGGTGTTTCATCGTTTTTGCTTTCTGCAATCTCTTCATCGAGTGTTTTCTGTTCTTCTGTTATCGGCTCATTTTTCTCATCATCAACCACTTCTTCCAATACGGGATTATCTATTAACTCTTGCTGCACATGTTCGACTAAAGCCAACATGGGAAGCTGAAGTATCTCTATAGATTGGATCACCTGAGGTGCCAATTTCATTTGTTGCCGAAGTTGTGGTGATAGTATTGCGCCTACTCTCATAACTATAATCCCAAAAAAATTAGTCTTTCTGTATTGATTTTCTGCCGTGAATCGCGTCAGCAATAACTGCAGAATTTGCGTATTCTAAATAACTCCCAGATGGCATACCTCGCGCCAATTGAGTAACTTTAACACCTAAAGGTTCCAATTGCTCAAGAATATACATAGCGGTAACATCACCTTCCAAATTTGGATTAGTGGCAATAATCACTTCCTGGATGCCGTTATTCCTGGCCCTGTCCACCAATTTATCTATATTGATATCCTCCGGTTCGACGTTCTCTAGAGGATCTATATGTCCAAACAAAACATGGTAAACCCCTTCGTAGAAACCTGCTTTTTCAATTGTAAAAAGATCTTTTGGTTGTTCAACAACGCATACCTTTTTATGGTCTCGCCTATGGTCTCCACAGATATGACAGGGATCTGTCTCTCCGATATTACAACAAATAGAACAATAATTGACATTCTGTTTTACGTTTCGTATCGCTGTGGCTAATTGAATTACTTCATCATAAGGCAACCGGAGAATATAATGTGCCAGCCTCTCAGCGCTTTTTTGACCGATCCCGGGCATTCTGCCCAACACTCTCATAAGGCTTAACATAGATTTAGGATATGATTTCATTCTTGTATCTTATTGAAGTAGACCTGATAACCCCGGTATGTTCATGCCTCCCGTCAACTTATTCATTTCCTCTTGATACATTTCTTGAGATTTTTTCATTCCTTGAGACACTGCCGCTAATATAAGATCTTCCAGCATCTGCACGTCATCAGGGTCAACAACTTC
>JBHHYW010000306.1:0-4070 GCA_046757745.1 Candidatus Scalindua sp. | reverse complement strand
CTAAATCTATCGCTTTATCTAAAGATTCCAGTGCATTATTAACGCTTCCCAATAATGAGTAACTACATGCAAGATTATAGTGAACTACAGAATCATTGGGCTTAAGTTTCGATAGCTTCACGTCGACACTTAGCCCTTTCTCATACATCCCATTAGCAGTATATGAATTGCCCAGAAACATCAGGCACTCGGTATAGGCTGGATATATTTCGAGGACACCTTCCAAAAACCAGATTTCAAATTCATTATCGGTTTTTTGGAATTCAGGCGTGTTTAAATCGAACTTATATTCTGGAATTCTTAATGTCATTATGGTAAACGGCAATCACATTTTAATATAAACCGAAACTCGCGAACGAACTCATTCTAGTTTATTGTAATTTGATTTATTGTCAAGTATGATTTTTTAACCCTGATTACGGCTTTATATCCTCTGCATTAACCGCATAAGAAAATAGCAAGATTGATAATGTTAGGATGGTGATTGCTTTATTCATCTTGTTCTAGTTTCTTATATTCATTCTCTACATCTTCATCCCACTTCTCCAACCCTAAATTCACAAATTTCAATAGCGACTTAAAATCATCATGGCCTACAACTTTTCTTGAGTAGCTGGCGGCACTATAAAGATTTGAGTATTTGTTGAATATCGAAAAGCTCTCGTCTGTTAGGGTTTTAATCTCCTCATCACCTAAAGGATTGTCTTTCAATATCTGATTTTGACCGAGCGACACTTTCACATTACGATGGGCAATTATAGTGTTTCTCCAAATTGTGAGCTTTTTGATAAGAGGATTATTTTCACTTGCAAACAAAATGTCTTTATCTAGTTGTTCCTCACTGGGCATTCGGTTTTCTTTTGCAAGCATTTCTACGAATGGATTATCTTTTAATCTTTCTCGAAAGTGATCCTCCTTAAAATAGTGAATATTTCTCTTTATTGCCTCAAGTAGCCCGTAAAGATTTAAGCTTTTTGAGTTTTTATCAAAGATTCTACATAGCCGTAAGACCCTTGCATCATTAAGTGAAATTAGAACAAAATGCCAGAATGTGTTTGACTGTCTAAAGGCGTCCCTGTTTTCACTAATTGATCCAAGTATATCAAGGTAGAGACGATGATATATATTAGCATCAATAATTTCCTGAGCCAGTACATCAAGAAGCTTGTTTAATTCCTTTGCTGTGGCAATTTTAATTCCCATTCTTATATATAGCAGAACGTATTATTATGTGGTTCCTGTATAACACCACTTTTGTAATGATATCCATCATCTGACGGATTATGTCTGCATGAAATAAAAATCTGGTAGATTGTTGAAATACTAGGGATTATAATAGTGAGGTTAGAAACTAGAATCAAGAGGAAACTTAGCTTAACTATTTATTCATCTTTCTAGCTCTATTCGCACATTTCCTACACCAAGTACCTCTTTTAATACTATTTGGAATTGCTTTCCACTGATGACCTTCAGCACATTTCCACAGCAGTTTTGTGCGATCATTTACATAAGTATCAGACAGGCATTTACCACCACGTTCTTCAGCAATCCTTTGTATTTCTCCTATTGTGCATTTAGCACTACCGGCACAGTGAGGACACCAAGTACCCATTTTTATGCTACTTGGCGCTGTTTTCCACTTATGTCCTTCTGCACATTCCCACAAAAGTTTTGTACGGTCATTCACATAAGTATCTGACAGGCATTTGCCATCACGTTCACAAGCAATTTTATGCATCTCTTCTATTGTACATTTAGCTTTACCAGCACAGCGAGGGCACCATGTTCCTGCTTTAATATTATCTGGAGTAGCCTCCCACGGATGTCCTTCCACACATTCCCATAGAAGCTTAGTATGGGTATTCACGTAAGTATCTGATAGGCATTTGCCACCACGTTCTTCGGCAATCTCCTGCATCTCTTCAATTGTTCCTTTGGTTCTTCCTCCACAAACTGGACACCATGTTCCAGGATTTTTAATACTATTTGGTTTTGCTTCCCATTGATGCCCTTTCGCACATTCCCATAGAAGGCTTGTTATACTATTTATATATTTGTGCGACAGGCATTTACCACCACGCTTTTTTGCAATTCCTTGCATTTCATTCAATGCTTCCTTAGACGCAAATGTTGCATATGCCTTATTGAAGTCAATTTCCTTTGTGTCATAATCAGAAGGCAAAGGCACATTATTAATCACACACTCTTTTTTTATAAATGCCTTAACATCTTCTGTGGAAAGCCGATTAGGGATTTCAGGAATTTCAATTAAAACAACATTTTGCTGTTTGCATAATTCTCTTTTAATTCTATCATCTTCTTGCCTTTGCCTCAGGTCTTCTTCAGACTTTATAAATTTACCCTTAGTAGTATAGTGTTGTTCACCATGATGCTCAAACGCAAGTGCAAGGGATTTACAATATCCATCAAGTTCCATCTGATTCTCTCTTTTGTTTACTAACCACCGTGGATAACTTCTAGGAAATTTCTTACTAAAAATTTGCTCGAAGAATTCCCTGCAAATTCTTTCTCCCAGACCAGATGAGCAATCTGGACACCAGCGACCTCTTTTAATATTAACGGGTGTTGCTTTCCATTGGTGTCCTTCTGTACATTCCCACAAAAGGTTTGTTTTGCTATTTACATAAGTACTTGATATGCACTTACCGCCACGTTCCTCGGCAACTTTCTGCATCTCTTCAATTGTTCCTTTGGCTAGACCTGCACATATTAGACACCATGTTCCACTTTTAATACTGTTTGGTGTAGCTTTCCATACATGTCCCTCTGCACATCTCCATTCAAGAAGAGTTTGAGCATTTTTATATCTCTCTGATAAGCAATCTCCACCTCGTTCCTCAGCAATTCTCTGAATTTCTTCAATCGTTCCTTTGATTGTGCCTCCACAAACTGGACACCATGTACCACTTTTGATATTGTTTGACGCAGCTTCCCACTGATGCCCTTCCGCACATTCCCACAGGAGATTTGTTTGTAAATTCACAAAAGTATCAGACAGACATTTACCACCACGTTCTTCAGCAATCCTTTGCATTTCTTCTATTGTGCATTTAGCACTACCAGCACAGTGAGGACACCAACTACCTCTTTTAATACTATTTGGTATTGCTTCCCACTTATGTCCCTCCGCACATTCCCACAGAAGTTTTGTTTGCGAATTCACATAAGTATCTGACAGACATTTTCCGCCACGTTCCTCGGTAACTTTCTGGATTTCCTCAATCGTTCCTCTGGATTTCTCTGTTCTATCTTTAACTGCACATTTTGGACACCATTTGCCACTTTTAATACTGGTTGGAACTGCTTTCCACTGATGCCCTTCAGCACATTCCCACAGAAGCTTTGTATGGGTATTTACATATAAATCAGACAGGCATTTGCCATCACGTTTCTTGGCAATACCTCGCATTTCTTCAATAGTTAGTTTTTTCATATCTACAAAAGTTTAGGCTGGACTTATGTTATTTGAAGTACATTGTTTCTCTCCACAAACTAACAATAAATCTACATACTAATAAAATCAATGAGGAAATAAAAAAAGGACAAAGGTAACTTGCTTACCAATGCCCCTCAATAATTATGTAACCAAATGGTCACACCTTACAGGATTTTTTCATCTGCTACTGACTACTGTAGTCACCCATTAGAAGGATTATCAAACCGTAGTCAACTCCAGCATAATCAGCAGGACTCCACAGTAATCACCAGAATTAAATTAAAATTACAACTCATTGCCTATAGCGCTTGTGGCCGGTCTTTTTTTTATTTTGATAATTACCTGTTAATAGATTAGGATACAAGCCTGACCCAGACAAGCTGGAAAACCCGAAATCCTAAGCATGAAATCCGAATTTATTTTCTGTCAAAAAAACAAGAAATTGTCACCTTATAGAATATGGGTATATAAATGTCTAAGTTTTATCCAATATATTTAGATGTTAAAGATAAGAAATGCGTTATTGTTGGAGGCGGGAAGGTGGCATACCGGAAGGTGTGCAGCTTGAAAGAGGCGGGCGCTGAAGTAGTTGTGGTCAGCCCTGAAACTTGCC
>JBHHYW010000305.1:0-4075 GCA_046757745.1 Candidatus Scalindua sp. | reverse complement strand
AAGACTTTATATTTGGACAGAAAAATACCGAATTCGTACCAAACGAGATTACGGCTTCGCTTATATCTAAGCATTTAGTTATGAATACTTTTTAAACCTTATTCCTAACTTTCCTATGTTAATTCTGTTTTCCCCACAAATTACCGGGAAGTTATCGTATATAACGTATTCATTACTTTCCTGACTCAGGTATTGTCAAGAAGGCGTACCATTGAATATTCACAAGATAAAAACCAGGAGGGTTTATTTGTGTTATGCCAATCATTAATCTCACCAATTATTTCTTCAGAATAAAGCTAAAAAGACTTAAATACACTTTGTTATTATCACAATCAAGTTTGATTATCTTTGCGGTTATGTCTTAAAGGATTTGGGGAGGGTTAAAATTTATCCTCCACCGGGCTACTTCCCAAATGATCCTCGTCTTCATCCACTATATGAGTACTGTGAAGATAATGGCGCGAGACTATTGAGGGTTATCTAAAACATTATAATAATGTTTATGCAGACCTTGCCTACATTGAGGCCATGTTCAAAGAACCTGATACTTATTTCAAACGATTAAGAAAATATTCAGGAAATAATAAAATCTGGAACAAAATCCTTTATGGAACTGACTGGTGGCCCCTCAGGATATTGTGTTCTGAGAGTGAACATCTGACAATATTCAACGATCATGCAAAAAAACAGGGAATTAAGAAGCACCGGATTAAACATCTGCAAAAAGGTAATGCTGTAAAATTTTTGGGTCTTAATACCTCTAAAAAAGGCCCGTTATTTAATCATATTAATTTTCTTACAAGTAAAGGCATAAGGTTTCCACGCTGGTTTAAATTTTCATGACAAATCATAAAGCCTGAGAAGGAGGTGTATAATGGGAATTGAAAACGGCAAAAACAGTGAAAATGTCAAAAAAACTGAAACAAAGAAGTTTTACGACGTTCATTGTCATGCATTTAACTGGAGTCATCTAAACGTTTTAGTTTTTTTAAAACGTTTCAAGATTAAACTATTACTTCCGGCAGGCCCTCTAGTATGGCTCTATAACAAAATCAACCCTGACACAAGTAGGAGATTTAAAAACTTATTATCACTTCTGGAGAATGATTTAGGCAATTATTTTCTTTTAACAGAATACTTCTTAAAAAACGAACATAAAGTTGTTTTCCCAGACAATACGTTTCCAATTGGTGATGTAAAATATAATAAAATTGTTCTGACTCCTTTGATAATGGATTATGGTTATAGGAATATTGAACTACCTGGCATTTTTTATAACATACCGCCCCGAAAACCAATTAGATCACAAGTAATTGATGTGTTTAATGGAATCAAATTTTATTGTGAGAATAAACTGATCCTAAAGGATGATAAGTTGAAGAGTTATTTGAAAAGTTATAAAGATACAGAAGGTGGCAAGGACAATAAACTCTATGAAATTTACCCTTTTTTAGGACTCAACACAAAACATTACACTGATAAAAAGGTGGAAAGAATGTTGGATAAATATTTTAAAGATTATGACGGCAGCCAGCAATCTCTGTATGAGAATATGGGTAAGTTCAATGGAGATATTGAAGATATCGGCAGCAATTTTTTTGCCGGTATCAAGGTTTATCCTCCTCTTGGCTTTGATCCATGGCCAGATGATGATGATGAAAAGGCTAAGGTCAAAATCTTATATGACTATTGTATTGATAAAGGCATACCAATAACAACACACTGCAGTAATGGCGGATTTAGAGTGGACAAAAACGCTGATAATTATACAGCACCTGGATTAAAATGGAAAACAGTCATGGAAAACTATACCGAACTTAAAATCAATTTTGGGCATTTTGGATATCAAAGTAAACTTTTATGGCTTTTTCCACGAACACAGTGGAGAGATTCAATAATTGAGTTGATGTCAAAATACCCTAATGTGTATGCAGATTTTTCATGCCTTTCACTTAGCGAAAAAGAGTGTAAACATCTTGAAAATCTACTAAAAGAAAAGGAGGACACCAATCATGAATTGAAAGACCGAATCCTTTTTGGATCTGATTTCCTGATCAGCCTTATTTGGACAGACTCCTATAATGAATATTTAAACAATTTTATAGGAACAGAATCTTTACAATCCTTTAAAGAAAATTTATGCTCTAAAAATCCCGAAAAATTCTTGTTTAACCCAAATTGAGCGATTTTATATTGTATATTATTGTAGCCTCAGGCCATGCCAGAGGCAGGTCTGTCCTTCGGCACGGCTTTAGCTTGCGTTTCTCATCCTTTGATGGGTGTATGAGAATTTCTCGTTAATTACGCAACCTAAAGGGTGCGGCTACACAAATCGTTCAATTTAGGTTTAATTAAAAAGACTCTGCATAATCGCTAATAAAGTAAAATGAGGATTTTTACATATTTCACGGCTATCATTGATTCGAAAGAAGGGGAGGAGGATGTCTTTGAGTAATATAATAACTTCAAAGCTGTCCAGGAGGCGTATTCGTAACCGGAAGCGCATTCTCATAGTTAATTGCTACTTTGATTATACCCGTAGGCCTGTTCGTAGACCCCTCAAGGTACCACAGGCTATGGCGCCAGTCTATTTAGCCGGCACTTTTTCAGCGGAACTTTGTGATATATACATTTACAACGAACAGTTCAGCGGTCCTCTAGAGGACGAGCATCTCCTCTCCTGGCCGGACATGCTGGTCATGACAGGTCTAACATCCGCATTTGACAGGATGTTGCATCTAACCGCTTATGCACGTACAAAAAACGCAAATGTCATTGTTGTAGCCGGGGGATCTCCCATCCGCGCAATTCCCAATTATTCTAGACGATTCTTCGATTATTGCTGTTGTGGTGACATCGAAGAGATGGGTGAGGTTATAACGGATGCTTTCAGTAAAGACTACGTGGCCGGGGAGATGTTGCCGAGATACGACCTGGCCTACTATACGCGAGGGATTGGATACATTGAAACCAGTAGAAACTGCAATTTTAATTGCCCCTTTTGTGTCCTGACGGGTGAAGGTGTGAAATATCATAAACTTGACCTGGAATATATCAAAAAACAGATCATTGCTATGGGGAAAAAGAAACACCTTATCTTTCTCGACAATAACTTTTACGGCAACGACAGGATGTATTTTCTGGAACGGCTGGAACTCATCAAGAACATGAGAAAGGCAGGTTTTTTTCGCGATTGGGCGGCATTGGTAACCAACGATTTCTTCTACAAGGACGAAAACCTTGAGATGGTCCGCAATGCCGGCTGTTTTGGACTTTTCACAGGAGTTGAAGCCTTTGACACAAAATGGCTCCGTAAAAATAAGGTTCAAAACGTACGCTTGCCGCAAGTAGAACTAATCCGCAAAAGCCTGGATGCCGGTGTTGTCTTTCACTATGGGCTCATGATAGATATCACCACACGTAGTATCACTGATCTTCACCAGGAATTCGATTTTATTACCTGTACACCAGACATTACACTGCCCGGTTACTTAGTGGCGCCTATTCCCATCCTGGGCACACCATTCTTCAGTGAGTGCCTGGCCAAAGGCACCATTCTTCCTGAGACAAAGTTGCGTGATCTAGACAGCGCCACACTATCACTACAACCATTGGATCCCATAGACGAAGTAGCTGACTTTTTACGTAATATTCAACATTTCTATGGCTATCGGTCGCGCGTGCTGAAGCATTCACTGGGTTTCTATAAGCGGTATAGATCAAAGCTTTCTAACTTTCAGATGCTGGTTGCCTTGAACAGCGGTTTACTGCTATGTGCGGAGAGGCTTGTGACTTCATGTGGCTGGATTAATACCCAACACAGACAAGCCGCCAAGAGGCATCATACACACATCAGCACTAAAGAGCCGCTTGACGACACTTATAAACCGGCATTTTGTGTAGACTCGCGTTATGAAGACTATTTCAAACCCACAATGGTTACTGATAAAGCCGGTTATCTGGCAGAGAAGCTCGCTGAAGATCTGCTTAGTACTCAAAAAGTTGTTTAGATAAATATTACATTATTTTAATTGAAAATTCCTCTTGACTTAAATGAGTTTTCAATTAGATTCTT
>JBHHYW010000304.1:0-4100 GCA_046757745.1 Candidatus Scalindua sp. | reverse complement strand
AGGAAGGGTTTATTCTGTCTGTCTGTAAAATTTGTGACATATTATAATGTCCTTAATAAATTGCCAAATCGTTAATTCCGGGCAATTCAAATGAATATAACACTCTTAGCGCGGTGTAGCCGCGTTATGTATTTATTACAATTTTTAATATACAGATTTAAGTTCTCTATATTCACTTGATTTGCATAAAAAAACTGCTAGAATTGCAACGAACCACAACGCAACAACTTAAGGCATTGTAAACTTTATAACTGTTAGATATGGATTGTTATGACGAAAGACAAAGAAAAGGGGAAAGACAAACAAAATACCGAGAATATAATTCTTGAATTAGAACAACGCATTGAAAAGCTGCAGAACAGCACAACACAAGATGATTCATCTGCTCAAATAAAAGTACTGGAAGAACAGAAAACATCCCTTCAAAAAGAGATGTATTCCAATCTTGCGCCCTACGAGATTGTAAAGGTTGCACGCCATCCCCTCAGGCCGCCTGTATCTGATTACATAAAAATGATGGTTGATGATTTTATAGAACTACACGGGGACCGTAATTACGGAGACGATAGGGCCATAACCACAGGTTTTGGTACTATTGGCGGGAAAAAAGCTTTGATAATCGGCCAGCATAAGGGAAAAACAACAAAGGAGAGAATTGACTGCAATTTTGGCATGCCCAATCCTGAGGGATATCGAAAGGCGTTACAGAAAATGAAACTGGCAGAAAAATTTCATTTACCCATAATCACCCTGATCGATACTCCGGGGGCAAACCCTGATATAGGAGCAGAAGAGCGGGGTCAGGCGCATGCAATAGCCATAAACATTGCAGAAATGAGCAAGCTCAGAACCCCCATAATATGTATTGTCATTGGCGAGGGTGGAAGTGGCGGCGCACTGGGCATAGGCGTGGGTGACAAATTTTCGATTCTTGAATATGCATACTGCTCCGTTATCTCACCGGAAGGCTGTGCGGCTATCCTGTGGAAGAGCAAAGATAATGCAGAGGAAGCTGCTACTGCACTGAAATTAACTGCAAAGGAATTGTTCAAACTGAAAATAGTAGATGAAGTAATACCGGAACCAATAGGAGCAGCACACAACAATCCGGAAGAAATGGCTAAGATATTAAAAGAAACAATCGTTCGATATATAGAAGAACTCCAGGCAATACCTTTAGACAAATTAATCGAGAAGAGATATAAAAGATACAGAAAGTTTGGCAGTTTTCTAGGTGGAAAACAATAAGGACAATGTTGTGAGACAAATATTACTAGATATTGCAAAAAGAGTCAGTGTCAATGCTAATCAATTACAGAGTGAGATTGAGGAGTGGTTAAAGGGTAAATTTGAGAAGTTAACCAAAATCAAAGAATCTTTCCATGAAACCGGTTCGTGTACATACGAAGACCAATACACTCTTTTTGGCAAAGAACGAGAGTATTTGATTGATTTACATAAGGAAATCCTGGAAGCAGGAAAGCACGAAACAGAAGATACGAGAATCCTAATACAGAATATTTTTAACGACTATGATGAAGCAATCCGTAAATATCGTGGAATCATACCTCTGGACTACTCCATACATATAATCCCGGACAAAGCCCATGCGGAAGAAGGCAGTGAAATCGAAGCAGAGATTCTGCATTTCTTTCCATCAAATTGCAAAAGAGAAGAAATCACACAGCAAGTAACAGAAATTATTAAGCATATTCAGGAAACGTCCTTTTCTGATACACCAATCTGGGTCAAAGTAACCCAACACAAAGAGAAATAAATTAAAATATGCCTGTATCCAATATGCTTAATCTGGCAATCCTTATCTCTGGCAGTGGGACAACACTCCAGAATCTAATTGATAAAATAAATGACAAAACTCTTAATGCCAACATTCAAGTCGTGATTAGCAGCGCTCCGGACTCTTATGGCATAAAGAGAGCAGAACAAAATAATATTCCTGCAGCCATAGTACAACGTAAAGGTTATAACAACTCAGAAATTTTCAGTAACACAATAATAGATGAGATTGAGAAATATTCTGTAGACTTAATAATACTTGCCGGTTTTTTACACCTCTTTAAGATACCTGATAAATATACCGGCAAGGTAATGAACATCCATCCGGGGCTGATTCCTTCTTTCTGCGGTAAAGGATATTATGGCCATCATGTCCACGAAGCCGTTATTGAAAGTGGAGTCAAGGTCTCAGGCTGCACTGTTCACTTTGTTGACAACGAGTATGATTGCGGACCCATTATAATCCAGAGAGTTGTTCAAGTACATGAAGAAGACTCTCCGGAGACACTTGCAAAAAGGGTTTTTAAAGAAGAATGCGTAGCATATCCCGAAGCAATAAACCTCTTTGCTGAAGGAAGATTAAAAATTGAGGAAAGAAAGGTCAGGATTTTAAACTAATAATTATGAAAAACAATAAAATATCAAAAACCAGACAATATTCACTTTTACTTATCAAAAAACTTTTTATCATTTCAATAGTATGCCTGCTTATATTGCAGAAAAGCACTCCTTCTTCTGCAATCTCTATATTGAGGGTTGAGCCTTCAGTAATCGAACTTCAGAATCAAGCCTTCTTTGATTTAAGGAGAGGTAAATTTCTTGAGGTTTTCAAGAAATGCGAAGAATTACTGACAATCAACAAAAAGAGTACTCTCGCCTATGAACTACTGAGCGTCTCATATGCCGGAATCGGAAGATACGACAAGGCACAGGAAGTGATTGAATCTTTAAAAGACGTTACTAAGGATTCATCACTGTTACATCTATGTAAAGGGATGATCTTACATTCCCAGCAGAAACTTGATGAAGCAATTGCAGAGTGCCAGGAATCCATAACCATAGACCAGGACAATCCCCTCGCATACTATGTCACTGGCAGGGTATATTTAGACAAGAAAGAATTTGATAAAGCTGAAGAACACCTGAGGAAGGCCGTTGAAAAGGAACCGGAGCTTGCTGCGGCGTACACCGGCCTGGGCGTAAACTACCTGCTCCAGGGAAACATGGAAGAATCTTTCAAGAACTATAATAAGGCGCTTGAAATCAATCAGGACGAACACATGGCACGAATGGGCCTTGCCACAATATTCATAGGATTAAAGGGCTACGAAAACGCTATAGAACAATATAATATTGTAATCAAAAAGATACCTACTTTTATAAGGGCCCGTCAAAACCTGGCCGCACTCTATCTTCAAACAGGCAGGTTCCAGGATGCAATCGTACAATCCGGCGAAATCCTGAATATCGACCCAAAGATAGCTCCTGTATATTTGATCCTGGCCAGATCTTATGCCTACTCCGATAATTTTGAAGATGCTGTTAAAAATATTAGAAAGTTTATAGATTTGCAGGAGTCTTCCTATGAAGGGCATTACCTCCTGGGAATATTCCTGATGGCAAGCGGAGATAATAAATCTGCCAAGGAAGCATTAGAAAAGGCAGGGAGTATAGATGCGGAACAAGGCAACATAATGGTCGCAAAGGCTCTAATTAATCACATTGAAGGTAATTATAACACGGCGGAAATCTTTCTTGAAAAGGCACGAAACTTAACCCGGGAAATCAATAACCAGATAATCAACATATTCTTAACAAACCTTTACCTGACGCAGGAAAAACACTCTCCATCAAAAGCGAGTTTAAATATATCCGGTGGTTTTATAGATGGATTCAGGCCTGACAACCTTGATTTAAAATCTGACAGCAAAACAAGCCAATCGTTCACCCACACAAACCTTGCGATCTTTTTCTACCTCAACAAATGGTATGACAAGGCAATCAGGTCGTGCGATAACGCATTAGCAATCTATCCGGATAATCCTATTACTCTGTATGTAAAAGGTAAATCATTTACAGATAAAAAAGATTTTGATCAGGCCCTTTTGCAATTTAAGAAGATCGTTGAAATACAACCTGACTTTTTATCTCCTCATTATGATTTAGCAAAACTCTACCTTGTAATGGGTGACAATGATAAAGCTCTTGAAGAATATAAGAAAATGACAGAGTTAGACCCAAAGGACGCATCAGCCCACCTCTCTATAGGAAATATATATTCCCGGCAGGGGAAAAATGATGAA
>JBHHYW010000303.1:0-4104 GCA_046757745.1 Candidatus Scalindua sp. | reverse complement strand
TACATTGCAAATGTTTTATTTGCATTCTTTGTCTGTTTTTGTAAAATTAGGCTTTTTACATAATCCTCGGAAAATATAACTTAGCAGAAAGGCAGTTTCTATTAAATGGAAAAGGTTAAATTAACCATTAACGATAAAACTTATGAAGCGGAGCAAGGCAAAACAATACTGGAAGTAGCCAGGGAAAATGACATATCGATTCCAACTCTCTGCTATGATAAACGCCTCGATCCATACGGTGGCTGTAGAATGTGTCTGGTCGAAGTCAAAGGAGCAAGGCAGTTACTGCTATCATGCGTATCCAGGATTACTGACGGCATGGTTGTAAGCACAGAATCTGAGAATGTACACAGGACGAGGAAAGGGGTCATGGAATATATACTGTCAGACCATCCACTTGACTGTATGACCTGCGAGGCTACAGGCTGCTGCGAGCTTCAGGATGTCGCATATTCCATGGGCATCAAGGGAGAAAAATTCAGGAGTGAGGAAAAAAGAGGTGGAGAACTTCATGACAAAAACGAACTCATTTACAGAGAAACACCCAAGTGTATACGGTGCGGTCGTTGTGTAAGGATTTGTGATGAAGTAACGCAGGAACATGCAATTGAGTTCGGAGGCAGAGGATTCCAAATGTGGGTTGCCACTCCTTTTGGTGAGTCACTGCTGGACGGCCCATGTGTCCTTTGCGGTCAATGTGTATCAACATGTCCAACAGGTGCTCTGTATGAGAAACAGGCTATGGGCAGAGGCCGTCCCTATCAGGTAAAAAGGGTCAGATCAACATGCGGCTACTGCAGTATCGGATGTCAGATTGATATCCACGTCGATCACCAGGGAATAAATAAAATAACCTCGGAAGTGGGGTCTACGCCAAACAACGGTAACCTCTGCATGAAGGGCAGATTCGCCTATGACTTCATAAATCATCCGGACAGGCTTGATACCCCAATGGTCAGAAGGAATGGAAACCTTGAGAAGGCAAGCTGGGAAGAGGCTTATAGCGTTATTTCCGAAAAGCTGAAAGGCATAAAATCAAAACATGGAAAAGACTCCATATCATTTATAAGTTCAGGACGGTGCACGAACGAAGATAATTACCTGATGCAGAAATTCGCAAGGGCCGCAATCGGTACTAATAATATTGACCAGTCAGAAACCGAATGCCACGCCCCAACCTTAAACGCCCTGAGAAGTACTCTTGGCCTGAGCACTACAACAAATTCAATCGAGGAGATTTCAGAATCTGATGTAATATTTGTGATTGGCGCTAATGTTACAGAATCGCATCCCATAATAGGGCTTGAGATAAAGAAGGCAGTGCGAAACGGTAAAACACTAATTGTAGCTGACACGCGCAGGATATGGCTGACGAAGAAAGCAAACACTTTCTTAAATATTCAACCCGGGACAGATACCATTCTCATCAACGCCATGATTGACGTAATCATCAAGGAAAAACTCCATGATGAAAAGTTTATAGAAAAGAAGACAGAAAAGTTTAACACGCTTAAAAAGGCTGTTGCAAAAGATGATATTGAAAAAACCGCAAAACTAACCGGTATTTCCGAAGAAACAATCAGGGAAGCCGCCAGAATCTATGCAAACGCAAAGAATGCCATAATATTATATGGAAATGGTATAACACAACACAGGTCTGGTATTGATAATGTAAAAAGCCTTGTAAACCTCGCCCTGCTGACTGGTAATATTGGTAAGGAATGCGCGGGAATATACCCGCTCCTGGGTCAGAACAATGGCCAGGGAGCTTTCAACATGGGCGCTATACCTGATTTCTACACAGATTTCCAGCCTATCTCAGATAATGCGGTTCGCAAGAGATTCGAGAAGATTTACAAAACCTCATTACCTAAGAATAAGGGCCTGCAAATCAGAGAGATGTTTAATGGCGCACAAAAAGGAGGGGTCAAGGCGATGTATGTTATGGGCGCTGACCCCCTGATGAGTGAACCTGATACAACTAAAGTAAAGAAGGCGCTAAATAAACTGGATCTATTAATAGTACAGGATATATTTATGTCAAATACCGCTCAATATGCTGACGTAATACTGCCGGCAGCCTGTTTTGCTGAAAAAGATGGCACCTTTACTAATATTGAGAGACGAGTACAGAGGATAACAAAGAGTGTTGAGCCACCGGGCAAGTCAAAAGCGGATTGGAACATAATATCTGAACTCTCCACTTACATGGGTTATCCAATGAATTACAATTCACCTGAAGCCGTCTGGGAGGAGATCAGGAAGGTTTCACCTAATTTTGCAGGAATCAATTATGAAAGGCTCGAAAATGGTGGAATACAGTGGCCATGTCCAAAAGCTGACCACCCCGGTACAAAGTTCCTGTACGAGAAGAAATTTCCCAATGGAAAAGCAACATTTTCATCTACAGAAAATAAGCCATCTCTTGAGAAAACAGATAAGAGTTACCCGTTTATTCTCAGCACAGGACGCACACTTTATCATTTTAATAGTGGCACCATGACTCACAGGGCAAAGGGGAGCGTACAAAAGCAGCCTTATCCATTTGTAGAAATATCACAGGAGGATGCCGATAGTGCAGGGATAGAAGATGGAGAAATGGTCAGGATAACGACTAAACGCGGACAGATTTCTCTCGCAGCTAATATCACAAACAGGGTAATGTCAAAACAAGCCTGGATTCCGTTCCACTTCATAAGCGCTCCGGCAAACTTACTCACAAAAGATCCCTGTAGCGCCTCACGTACAAACGGCAATCCAAACCTGATGCCCGAATACAAAACCTGTGCGGCCAAAGTAGAAAAGGTATAGTAAATCTCAAAGAACAACCCACTTATTTTGGCAATTCAACTGTTGTAAATACTGTAAAAAATCCGAATCACAAAATCCCTGGCCCAGACCGCAGAGCGGATCGCACCAGGGCGGGCCGAAATTCGAGACAAACCTGAAATACAAATATTCAAAACATTAACAAACAAAGAAATAATGCCTCTTAAGAAAGAAGGTCGCCAGAGGCGCCCCTTGAAACAATTTTCAGGTTCGACTCAGTAGGTAATTACAGGAAAAGTTCAAAATCCAAGGCATTGTTTTGCATATTTTTTCTGAGTTTCCAGAATTCCTCAGAGGATAAAACCTTCTGCAAGTTTTGTTATACTACTAAATGAAAATAATAGATATCCCCTCCTTACGAAGGAGGGGACAAAGGGGCGGTTAATAAATAAAAGGTATTTTGAATATGACGAAAATATTCAATAAAAAAGAGCATACAAAGAAAAGACAATACTTGCGAAATAATATGACAAAGGCAGAGATTGTCCTTTGGTCGAAACTGAAAGGGAAACAACTCAACGGTTTGAAATTCAGGAGACAATGTGGCATTAATAATTACGTAGTGGATTTCTATTGCCCTGAATTGAAATTAGCAATAGAGATTGATGGTGATGTCCATGCTTATAATTCCAGGATTGTTTATGACAAAAAAAGGCAAAAAGAAATAGAAGCATTAGGAATAAAAGTGTTAAGATATACAAACAATGATGTTATCCAGAATATAGAAGGTGTTTTATACGATATTATTGCAACCACCCCTCACTCCCCTCCTTCGCAAGGAGGGGATGAATAGAAGGTAACAAAATAAATGAGAACTTTTCGCCACTCTTGCTGAAAGAGGGGTCTAAGGAAAAAGTAATACCGTATTATGAAAGAATATGACTTATTGATTATTGGAGGCGGTCCCGGA
Organism: Candidatus Scalindua sp.; assembly: GCA_046757745.1. Taxonomy (GTDB): domain Bacteria; phylum Planctomycetota; class Brocadiia; order Brocadiales; family Scalinduaceae; genus Scalindua. The sequence goes on along the minus strand of JBHHYW010000303.1, from coordinate 365 downwards.
GGTTATGTTGCGGCGATTAAGGGTGCACAACTGGGGTTGAGTGTAGGACTGGTAGAAATGGATAAGGTCGGAGGTGCCTGCCTGCACAAAGGTTGTATACCCACAAAGGCACTGATCCAGTCCACCCATCTATACGAACTGTGCAAAAGGAGCAAAGAGTACGGTATAGTTACAGAAAACGTCAGTGCAGATTTCAGTGAATTCCACAAACGCAAGAAAACAATTGTAAACAGACTATTTGGCGGTATCGAACACCTGCTCAAGAAAAACAAAATTGACACATTGAATGGCACAGGCCTGATAGTATCTCCCGATAAAGTTCTGGTCAAGGAAGGAGACAAAATCAAAGAGGAAGCATCGGCAAA
>JBHHYW010000302.1:0-4104 GCA_046757745.1 Candidatus Scalindua sp. | reverse complement strand
GTGATCTATTACGTTAGGACGTCCTTCATATTCTTTAAGGACGGTAGTAACAGGAGTACCCATTTCGGCTATAGCCTTTGCTGTCCCTCCGGTAGCAAAAATCTTAAAACCCAAATCGTAAAGATTATGCGCTATATCTACTATTTGGGGTTTATCTTTATCCCTGACACTTATAAAAACTGTACCTGACAGAGGGAGTCCTCCTTCAGTAGCCATCTGCGCCTTGGCAAATGCCTTCCCAAAGTCAACGTCAACTCCCATTACTTCGCCTGTAGATTTCATTTCCGGGCCAAGGATAGTATCTGTGCCATGAAATCTCACAAACGGGAAAACCGCTTCTTTGACGGCTATGTGTTTAATTTGTTTTTTGTCATCTATATTCAACTCCTTCAGTTTGCGTCCCGCAATAACCTTAGATGCTATTTTTGCAAGTGGAATACCGATTGCCTTACTTACGAATGGTATTGTTCGCGAGCCGCGTGGATTTACTTCCAGCACATAAGCCACGTCATCTTTCACTGCAAATTGAATATTGATGATGCCCAGGACATTTAACTCTAAGGCCAATGCCTGCGTTTGGGATTTTATCTTTTCAATAACTTCCTCTTTTATAGAGTAAGGGGGTAATGAGCATGCGCTATCCCCCGAATGTACACCGGCCTCTTCTATGTGCTCCATGACACCGCCAATGAAAACCTCCTCGCCGTCACATACGGCGTCAACGTCTATCTCAATTGCACCTTCTAAAAATTTATCTATTAAAACCGGATGCTCGGGAGAGACGTCAACAGCATGTGTCATATACCCTTCAAGCTCACCATCATCAAAGACTACTCTCATAGCCCTGCCGCCCAGAACATAAGAAGGTCTTATTAAAACAGGATAACCAATTGACGCTGCAACCTCTCTGGCTTCTGTGAATGATCGTGCATTTCCATTGTCCGGCTGTAAAAGGTTGAGTTTAGATAAAAGTGTCGCAAATCTTTCGCGGTCTTCCGCCATGTCGATGCTATCCGGTGAAGTGCCAAGAATCTTAACCCCTGCATTGGCTAGCGGTACGGCCAGTTTGAGGGGAGTCTGGCCTCCAAACTGTACAATAACGCCTTCCGGTTTTTCCTTCTCAACGATTTCCATTACATCCTCAAAAGTAAGGGGCTCGAAATATAACCTGTCAGATATATCGTAATCTGTACTTACAGTTTCCGGATTGCAATTAATCATAATTGTTTCAAATCCCATTTCTTTTAAGGCCAGTACTCCATGCACACAGCAATAGTCAAATTCGATACCCTGGCCGATACGGTTAGGACCGCTTCCCAGGATAATTATTTTCCTCTTTGATGTGGGGTTGGCTTCGCATTCGTCCTCGTATGTGGAATACAGGTAGGGTGTGTATGCCTGGAACTCTGCCGCACAGGTATCCACCACCTTAAACACAGGGCGGATATCGTTCTTTTTGCGGTAATTACGAATATCTGCCTCTGTTGTATTTAACAAGCTTGCCAGCCGAATGTCGGAGAGTCCATACTGTTTTGCTTTCTTTAAAAGAGACGGATCTCCCAGGGGTTCAGGTTGGCTTTTAATATCTTCTTCCAGTTCCAGAATCTGTTTCAGATTATATAGAAACCATTTATCAATCATGGTAATTTCATGGATCTCATCAATATCCATTCCCATACGCATACCGTCTACAACAGACCAGAGCCTGTCCCACGAAGGATTTAACAGATGTACCTTTATGAATTCCTTTTTCTCTGAATCGCCCAGGTCGGCTTTACTATGATGTCCGGTTAACCCGTAGCTGCCGGTTTCCAGAGACCTGATTGCCTTGCCCAGAGATTCTTTAAACGTACGCCCTATAGCCATTACTTCACCAACTGATTTCATGTGAGTGGTAAGAGTCTGGCCTGCATCAGGGAATTTTTCAAAGTTGAATTTTGGAATTTTAACTACACAATAATCTATAGAAGGCTCAAACGATGCCGGTGTATAGAGCGTAATATCATTTGGTATCTCATCAAGTGTATAACCCACCGCCAGTTTTGCAGCGATCTTCGCAATCGGGAAACCTGTAGCCTTGGAGGCCAGTGCAGAACTTCTTGATACCCTTGGATTCATTTCTATTGCGATCAGTTCTCCGTCAGAAGGATTTATTGCGAATTGGATATTAGACCCACCTGTTTCAACCCCGATCTCACGAATAATCCTGATTGCCGCATCTCTCATTATCTGATATTCTTTGTCAGTTAGTGTCTGAGCCGGAGCCACAGTTATGCTGTCGCCTGTGTGAACGCCCATAGGGTCAAAGTTTTCTATAGAACATATTATAACGACGTTGTCCTTGAGGTCCCTCATTACCTCTAGTTCGTATTCTTTCCAGCCCAGGACAGATCTTTCAATTAATATTTCATGAACCGGACTTGCCTCCAGGGCAAAATTTACATATTCATCTAATTCCTCTATGTTATAAGCGACATTGCCGCCTATGCCACCCAGTGTAAATGAAGGACGTATAATTACGGGAAACTTTATTTCTTTCACAATCTCCTTTGCGTCATTTAAGGATTTTGCATTGCCGCTTGCCGGCACCCGGACGCCTATATTTTTCATAGCTTCTTTAAATTTCTCTCTGTTTTCTGCCTTTGTTATAGCATCCAGTTTAGCGCCTATTAATTCTACATTGAATTTATCCAGAATGCCTTCTTCTGCCAGAGTAACGGATATGTTCAGGCCGGTTTGCCCACCTAATGTCGGAAGCAGGGCATCAGGTCTCTCTTTTTGTATGATTTTTGTTAATATGTCGGTAGTCATCGGTTCTATGTATGTCCTGTCCGCAATATCCGGGTCAGTCATTATCGTAGCAGGATTGCTGTTTACGAGGATGATTTTGTAGCCCTCTTCTCTCAGTGCACAGCATGCCTGAGTACCGGAGTAATCGAATTCACATGCCTGTCCGATTACTATAGGGCCTGACCCGATTATGAGGATTTTTTTAAGATCAGTTCTTTTTGGCATATTATCAATACCTTGCCCGAACGAGTCGGAATTATAATATTTAAGTATTTGAGGGATTGGGGGATTCAGGAATTCCCTAATCCCTAAATTCTTCAATTCCCCAATTCCTCAATCTATTTATTCCATCATTTCGATGAATTCATTAAAGATATAGCTTGAATCATGAGGCCCTGGTGACGCTTCAGGATGATATTGAACGGCAAAGACAGGTACATCAAGACATCTCAACCCCTCTACGGATTTATCATTCAGGTTTATATGAGTTATTTCTACTTTACCAAATCTGCTGCTTTGCCCATTACTTATTGATTCTCCATCAACGGCAAAGCAATGATTCTGTGCTGTGATCTCTACCTTTCTTGTGCTTAAATCCATTACCGGCTGATTCCCCCCATGATGTCCAAATTTTAACTTATATGTTTTGTATCCGAGTGCTAAGGACATGATTTGATGTCCCAGGCATATACCCATAACAGGTTTTTTCCCTATTAAGTTAATTGCATTTTCCGTCATATACGATACCGCAGCCGGGTCGCCTGGACCGTTTGAGATAACAATACCATCCGGGTTCATTGATAGCACTTCCTCTGCACCGGTACCGGCGGGAACTACCGCTACATCACAATTATAGTTTCTCAGCATTCTCAGAATATTATATTTAACTCCGCAATCGTAGACTATTACTTTACGTTGTTTATTATATTCCGGTTGCCCATTAGCATTACCGTTTCCGGTGCAAGGGTTAATTTCGGCCTCTTCCCATGTGTAAGCCTTCTGACACGTAACCTCTTTAACCAGGTCTTTACCTTCAAGACCGGTTGCACTCTTTGCCTTTGACACGAGGCTTTGATGGTCTGTATCAATTGTAGAGATTATACCCTGCTGCTCACCGTGATCCCTTATATGTTTTGTCAGAGCCCTTGTGTCTATCCACTGAATACCCATTATTCCTTTGCTCTTTAAAAAATCGTCCAGACTCATTTCTGAACGCCAGTTGCTTGGATAAGGGCTAAGTTCTTTAATAATAAAGCCTTCTGTATAGGGTTGAATGGACTCATAATCTTTCTCGCAGATACCATAGTTTCCTAT
>JBHHYW010000301.1:0-4136 GCA_046757745.1 Candidatus Scalindua sp. | reverse complement strand
TTAGGGATAAAAAGGGGAAGTTTGAGCTTGCGGACAAGGGAACTATATTCCTGGATGAAATCGGTGAATTGTCAACCCTTACTCAGGTAAAACTCTTAAGAGTATTACAGGAAAGACAGATTGAGAGAGTAGGGGGTGAAAAGAGTATAAAGGTGGATATTCGCATTATTGCAGCGACGAACCAGGACCTACTGGAACTAATAGAGAAAGGAAGGTTCAGGAAAGATCTCTTTTACCGGCTCAACATAATCTCTATCAGGCTTCCATCTCTCAAAGAACGTGCTGATGATATTCCCCTTTTAGTGGACCATTTTATTGAGAAATTTAACAATCGTTTCAGAAAAAACATATCTGGTATATCTTCCGGTGTCTTGAGAAAATTCATGTCATATTCATGGCCTGGAAATATAAGAGAACTAGAGGGTGTTATTGAGAAAGCGGTTCTATTGGAAGAATCTGATATTATCGAAAATATAGAGTTATTTACGAACCATTCTGAAGAATTATATCTTCTGTCACCACCATTAAACGCCGAATCAGACATTTCATCTTACGATGAAATGCAGGAATATTTGGATAATCTTGAGAAGGAATATTTTCTCAAGGTATTCAAGGAACATAAAGGCAAAATAAGTGATATAGCTGAATTTACCGGCCTGAATAGGCGTACGATCTTAAACAAGATGAAGAAGTTCTCTATTAAGAAAAGTATGTTCAAACAAAATTGACACTATAGGCTAATTACATGCTTTAAATGACATTAATCAAAAGCCAAAAAATTGAAAAAAAGTTTAAATTTACAAGTAAGACGGCAAAGAACTCTTCTGGGGTTTGTTTATAATGCATGTTTTCCTTCTATGTTAGACAAAGAAATCCAGCGTCCTTCTTGCGAGTTCTTTTTCCAGTGCATGTAAATCACCATTCAGGTTTTTACAGAGAGCCCTTTGCAGGTCTGCTTCACTTCCATGTTCTATCATAGTACTGGCAAAGTCAAGGTGCTGTTCAGCATGAAGTTCTTTTGCCTTGTGTGCAGTCAACTCAATTAGACGCCTGAGTTGTTCGCTGATAGTGATGATCTCTCCCGTCTCCGGTTCTACTATTTTAGAATTGAGTCCATATCTCATTGCCTTCCACCAATTCTCTTCGAGATATCCGGTATGCAGGTTACTTGCGGATTTTCCTGCAAAAAAGCTGTCTTGATATGTAGCTACGGCAGACTGTGTCAGGGCGGCAAGTGCTCCTATACGACGAACGGATGTGGGAATATCAAAGATCCGAAACTCAACAGTACCCAGTGGCGGTTGAGGGCGAATAATCCACCATAGGTCACCGGGACGTGTTATATCGCCTGCAGCGAGAAGTTTTTCGTAATAAGTGACCAGCTCCGGAAAGGATTTAAATGGTGGTGCAAGTTTGGTTCGAGGCATGGAATGAAACAGGTGCGCGCGTGCTGAAACCAATCCGGTATCTACCCCATCGTAGTAAGGTGAGTTTGCGGAGAGGGTGAGTAAAGGGTATGCCCATCTCCGCATTTCGTTCATGACATAGATGGCCGCCTCTTCATTCTTTACCCCGACATGTATGTGTAACCCAAAAGCCAGCATACGGTGGGCAATATATCCGTGGTTATCACGCACCCATTGATAATGGTCACTGTCAACAAAAGGTTGTTTTCTCCATTCAGAGAATGGATGGCTTCCGGCAGCAACAATGTCAACATTGAGTTTCTTACATCTCTCTGCCAGGACAGTTCTGCCATTAGCTGTCTCTTGTACTAATTCGTCTACAGTTTTATAAACACCAGTACGCGTCTCCAAGATGCACTGAAGCAGTTCGTAACATACTCTTTCCCGGAATTCGTTGTCAAGAAGCGCCATAACCTCATCGACTGAAGGCATAAGTTCTGCCGTTTCCGGGTTGATCAAATGAAGTTCTTCTTCTATGCCTAATGTAGGGTAGTCATTTTTCTTAAACGGTTTCATTGTTCAGGTAAGAATATCTTTAGGGGCAGTGTAAATCAAGGAAAAGATTAATGAAGCAAAAGACACGAATTTCACAAATTAGCACAATGAATACTGACTATTGATGATTGTAGATTGTAAATCCGTGGCAAAAGAAACCTCGGCGTTCTCTGCGAACTCTACGTTGAAATATTATTCTTTTCAGTCAAATGGTTAAAGAACTTAAGAAAGATACCGATATTTATATAAACTATTTGACATTCAAAAGCTCGGTGATAAACTCTCAAAATGTAACTTATTTACTATAAATCAGTACCAGAAAACTCATGCTTAATAATAAACGACTTTTCCCACGGACTAAGGTTAATATCAAGGTCGGATTCGAGTTTGTTAAGTGGAATGTAGCGGATCTGAATCATTGCAAGGCTTCTTATGAGGCATCTATTGTTGACATTAGCGCAAAGGGTGCAAGTTTAAGTGAATTGCCTGATATTAATAAAGGTGTTTTGAAGAAACTTTCTACAGGGGAAAATAAAATACGCCTGAATTTTCTGCTTAATGAGGAGCATGATCCGATTAATACTTTTGCCCGTCTGGTGTGGCACCAACAGACAGATAAGGAAGATATTGATGAAACACAGTATGGTTTTGAGTTTATCGATATTCCCGGTACGGCTTTTGAGCGGATTAAGAAATTTGTGAGTTCGGCAGGCAATTGAAATAGTTTTATTAAGTGGCGTTTAACCCTCCATTTAAAATTTCACACATCAGCTTTCCCCCAAATCTCTCTATTCTAAATTTACTGAATTATCCTCTCTGTCTAAAGATTTAAAGAACTTAAGATCAATGTCTGTATAGCTTAGAAAGACTATTTGACATAAAAACATTCTATGATAAGCTTTGAGGATATGGTTACAAAAAGTAATATGAAGCAGAACCTTCCCGAAGATATGGTGCTCATTCCTGAAGGTCCGTTTTTAATGGGAAGCACTGATGAAGATATTAACAAATTATTAGAACTTGACCGTAATGTTGAGGCAAGCAGGTTTGATGTCGAGGTTCCGCAGAGAGAGGTCTATATGAGTGCATATCTGATTGATAAGTCTCCCGTCACTAATGCGGAATATAGAAAATTTATAGAATCAGGTGGTTATAAACAGAGAGATTTCTGGTCAGATGCAGGTTGGGATTATGTGCAGCAGGCAAAACCTTTGGACAGTCTGGATGGCGAAGATGATTGTCCTGTAGTAAATGTTTCGTGGTACGAGGCCGAAGCCTTTGCAAAATATGTGGGGAAAAGACTACCTACCGAGGCAGAGTGGGAAAAGGCAGCTCGTGGTACGGACGGCAGGATATATCCGTGGGGTAACGAGTTTGATAAAACAAAATTAAATTGTGCCGAGTCTAAGATTGAAAAACCGACTCCTGTTACCAAATTCCTGGATGGTATAAGTGGATATGGATGCTTTGATATGGCGGGAAATGTCTGGGAATGGACAGCCGACTGGTTTGACAGCCAATACTATCGTTCTGCTCCTGATAGAGATCCGCAGGGACCAGCCAAAGCAGAAGATAAACCATTTTTCGGGAGACCGGAGGACGTGGGTACCTCTATTTATGAATTGGAACCCGCAGAGGCGGGCGACAGTACACTGAGCGATTGTAAGGTATTACGTGGTGGTTCCTGGAATGGCGGAGGTGTTATCCATATCCGTTGTGCAAATCGCGATTATGATGAGCCTGATTACAAAAATGATAACATTGGTTTCCGATGCGCAAGGTCTGTGGAATAAGAATTATGCCAGACAATAAACGGTTTTCTTACACTTTTTCAACTTTTCAAGACGAGTATGTCTTTTTTTGATTTTCAGGAAAAGCAACAGACCTATCTCGCCGACATAGACGTTCAATTAATGCTTGAGTTTCAAAAAGGAGATAAAGTTTCCTTTGAGAAACTCATGGATAAATATTACAAACGGGTCATGAATCTGGTATATAGGTTCGTAGGTGATAAAGATATAGCCGAAGACCTAACTCAAGATGTCTTTATTAAGGTTTATAACAATGCACATATTTATAAACCGAAGGCCAAGTTCCAAACCTGGCTATACCAGATTACCAAAAATACCTGCCTTAATGAATTGAGAAGGCGAAAACACTCTGCCGTTTCTATAG
>JBHHYW010000300.1:0-4162 GCA_046757745.1 Candidatus Scalindua sp. | reverse complement strand
GTAAAAAGAGACAGCATCAAAATCTTTGAAAACCTGGCAAAGGCAGAAGCAAAAGTACATAACACTTATCCGGAAGAAGTTCATTTTCACGAAGTTGGCGCTGTTGATTCAATTATCGATATAGTAGGAACCGTAATTGCCATCCATGACCTTAATATTGAAAAGATATACTTTTCTCCAATACGGACTGGTACCGGGTTTATCGAATGCAATCACGGACAGTTTCCAATCCCTGCCCCGGCAACTGTGGAATTATTGAAGGGACATCACGTGATAGGCACGAACATACAACGCGAGCTTACAACTCCTACCGGATCTGCTATTTTAACCACATTAGGTATAAACGTAGAAATGTGCCCGGAGATTTCACTGTTACAAATCGGATATGGTGCCGGTAGTTATGAAATACCACAGATTCCAAATCTCTTGAGGGTAATGATCGGTGAAACAATCACAGTGAGTGAACAAGATGAAGTTTGGATGGTAGAGACAAACATTGATGATATGCCCGGAGAACATTTTGGTTACTTACTGGAAAAGATATTAGACGCTGGAGCGCTGGATGGATATATAACACCGGTGCAAATGAAGAAGTCCCGTCCCGGAACCCTCATCAGTATTATTGTAGATGATGTGCACCTGTCAAAAGTGGAGAGAATAATATTCGACCAGTCTACAACATTTGGTGTCAGAAAGTACAAGGTAAACCGTAAGAAGTTATACAGGAAATTTGTTGGCGTAAAAACTGAGTATGGCATGATTAAAGTCAAGATAGGCACGCTTAACGGATGCATAGAAAACATCACACCCGAACATGAAGATTGCAGAAAGATTGCAGATAAAAAAGGACTTCCGTTAAAATTGGTATATAATGCGGCCATGAATGCTGCTCAGTCAATCGAAGAACTAAGCTAAGATTTCTCAAAGTTCATAAAGACAGGCGATTAAAATTACTAACAAGTTATTTCCTGTTTGCGTCATCCTGTAATGTTATACAGGCAGTCTGAAAGGAGCTAATTTATTATGAAACATGTAATATCTGTCCTGGTTGAGAACAAGGTCGGTGTACTGTCACGCATCACCGGTTTATTCAGTGGTCGGGGATTTAATATTGAAAGCCTGGCCGTTGGAGAAACTGAAAACATGGCTATATCCAGAATGACCATTGTTGTTAGCGGTGATGATTCAATACTTGAACAGGTTCGAAAACAATTGGGTAAAGTTGTAGATACAATCAAAGTAACAGATTTTACTGGAATTGATCATGTTGAACGAAACCTGATACTTATCAAGGTAAGTGCACTTCCCGGGAAAAGAAATGAAATCATAGAACTGGTAAATGTCTTTAGAGGAAAGATAATAGATGTTGGACAAAAAGACATGATCGTCGAAATATCAGGTCCTGAAGACAGGCTTGAAGCAGTATTAAATCTGCTTCGGCCATACGGCATAAAGGAGGTTACGCGTACTGGCAGGATTGCCATGAACCGCGGGCCGAAATAGGATTATTTGATATAGAATGCAGAGAAAACCAAGACAATCCCGACAATGACTAATTGTAAAAAAATTTTAATCAAAAACGGAAATGTTTTTGATATCGCAAATAAAAAGGCAGGAGTATTTGATGTTTTAATTGATAGCTCCAGAATAAAAAAGATTAGTAAAAACATTGATGATAAAAATGCTCTGGTCATAGACGCTGAAGATAAATTAGTAGTTCCCGGCCTTGTAGATGTACATGTTCATCTCCGGCAGCCGGGGCAAGAGTATAAGGAAGATATTTTTACCGGTTCGAGGGCAGCGGCGGCAGGTGGCTTTACTACTGTAGTAGCAGAGCCAAACACGTGTCCTCCGATTGACACTCCATTACGCCTTATTCAGCTTTTAAAAATTGCCAAAAAAGAGAGCATAGTTAATTACTATTCAAAATCAGCTACTACGGTAGGGTTGAATGGATATAGATTAGTTGATGTTGAAAATTTAAAATTTGCCGGTTCAAGGGCGCTCTCTGATGATGGACACCCTGTCGCCGGGGATAGATTAATGTTTAATGCGCTTAAAAAAGGGAAAGAGTACGATATTTTAGTTAATCCTCATTGTGAAGAATCTGATCTATACCGCAGGAGACAAAAAGAGAAAAGCAAACGAAAATCTCCTGATACTGTTACGAATCCACCCTATACGGCTGAAGGCCGTTTTGTTATGCGTGATATTGAGTTGGCAGAAAAGGCAGGGGCACGAATACATATTTCCCATGTCAGTCTTGCTCAATCTGTGAATGAGATTGCCAAAGCAAAAGAACGAGGTGTGAATGTAACCGCAGAAGCGACACCCCATCATCTTTTGTTAAGTGAGGAAGCAGTAAAAAGAATTGGTACTAATGCGAAGGTTAACCCCCCATTGAGGTCTAAAGCGGATGTTGAAGCAGTAAAGCGGGGATTAGCGGATGGCACGATTGATATTATTGCCAGTGATCATGCACCGCATTCAGCAAAAGAGAAGAGTTTGCCTTATAATAAAGCTCCTTTTGGACTTATCGGCCTGGAAACAACTTTAGGACTGGTATTAACATACCTGGTTCGTCCGGGTATTTTAACACTACAACAGGCAATTGAGAAAATGACTATCTTGCCGGCTAAAATTTTTGGATTAGATAAATTTGGTGTTGGTTGTTTAACACCTGGAACTAAAGCTGACATAACGGTAATTGATATGAAGAAAAAATGGAATGTTGATGTAAATAAATTTTTTTCGAAAGCAAAAAACTGCCCATTTAACGGTTGGAAGCTTCAAGGCAAAGTAATACTAACGATAGTCGGAAGCAAGATTGTTATGAAGAATGGTAAAATAATAGAGAACAGTTGAATTAATTCGTAACTAAAAAGTTACTACTTCAATTATAGAAAGGAATAACATGACAAAGATATATACTGATAAGGATGCTAATCTCAAAACACTGAAAGGTAAAAAGATTTCAATAATCGGCTATGGCAGTCAGGGGCATGCTCATGCACAAAACCTTCGTGACAGCGGCCTCAACGTTATAGTCGGGCAAAGGAAAGGCTCTCCAAATTATAATCTGGCAATTAAACATGGTTTTAAACCCATGACTGCTGCCAAGGCTACACAACAGGGTGACCTGATTGCGATACTAATGCCTGATGAAGTGCAGGCAGATGTTTATGAAACGGAAATTAAACCTCATTTGAAAAAAGGCAAAACACTTCTATTCTCACATGGATTCAATATCCATTTTGGCCAGGTTGTCCCTCCAGACAATATTGACGTAATAATGGTTGCCCCGAAAGGGCCGGGACATCTTGTAAGAAGTGAATATGTTAAAGGCGGAGGCGTGCCGTGTTTAATGGCTATCCAACAAAATCCTTCAAAGAAGGCAGAAAAGGTTGCCTTAGCGTATGCAAGTGGTATTGGGGGTGGAAGAGGAGGTGTTCTGGCAACAACCTTTGCAGAAGAAACAGAAACGGACCTTTTTGGTGAACAGGCTGTATTGTGCGGCGGGGCGTCTGCTTTAGTCAAGGCCGGATTCGAGACACTCGTCGAAGCAGGATACCAGCCGGAACTGGCATATTTTGAATGTATGCATGAGCTGAAACTCATAGTCGATCTTTTCTACCAGGGAGGCCTGACATATATGAGACATTCCATCAGCAATACTGCTGAGTTTGGAGACGTGACAAGAGGACCAAGAATAGTTAATGAGGGCACAAAGAAAGAGATGAAGAAAATACTTTCTGAGATACAGAGTGGCAGTTTTGCCAAAGAATGGATTCTCGAAAACAAGGCAGGTCGCCCAATGTTTAATGCGCTTGTCGCAAAAGATAAGAATCATCAGTTAGAAAAGGTCGGTGCAAATTTACGCAAACTCATGAAATGGATTCAGTCAAAATGAGAAACCACAGATTTCACAGATAACACAGATTTTTTCTTGATCCATATCATTAAATCAAACTAATGAATGTATTTGCACTTGTTAGTTGAATCCAGGAAGTTAATTAGTGTAAATTCGTGCCTTTTACTCGCTCTCGGCGCTGTTTGTCCAAGGGAAATTAGTGTCTACTTCTTTCTAATATACCCTTACTGTTGCAACAGAAAAGGTTTTTATGTCAAAAATCATAATATTCGATACTACTTTAAGAGATGG
>JBHHYW010000299.1:0-4170 GCA_046757745.1 Candidatus Scalindua sp. | reverse complement strand
AAAATTAGTATTTAGCTACTAAAATTTCTAAAATTAGTATTTAAACAGAAAAGATAATTTTTTAAATACACGTAATCAGAAAGGAGTAATCCTAATGAGTAAATCAGGATATGAAACTCATTGTAAGGAATGTGGAAAAGAACTTCCTGTACTGTATTATACTAATCATAAAGGCAAAGGTACAGGTAAACAAAGAAAAAGACTAGTAGTGTGCCCTCCTCCAAAAGGTAAGAAGCAATCTAATTGCGGAAAGAAAAGAAATTATAAAAGCAAGCTTAAACATGATAAGAAGAAAAAAGAAGGAACGCTTAGACAGTATAAAAATAAAGTTGAGAGAGAAGCCGCGAAGCGGTTTAAGAGGAAGAAATATAGAGTTAAATGTTTGGGTGTCCTTCATAGAATGAAAGACTTTTATTTTATGGGTAACGCGTCGCGTCGAATATGCCCCGCGTGTAAGGAATATATAAACCAAAATCAACTAGAGAAATTTCATAAAAAGAAAAAGCTACTAATAAAGAAACAGGGCTAGGAGGGATTTGTTAATGAAATGTTTGTTGTGTAATAAAGAATTAGCAAAAAGTAAAAAATATCCTAGAGTAAAATGCTGTAATCAAACCTGTACTACTTATGAAATTATCATTGATATTAAGAAATACGAATATTTAATGAGAGGGTTTTTAAAATTTTGGGATGTTTATCCAAGGAAAGAAGGGAAGAAATCCGCTATAAGAGCGTGGATTAAATTAGCTCCATTAGATGATCTTATTAAAGACATAGTAGTGTCAGTAGTCGCTCATACAATGAACGCGGCACAGTGGGAGAATAAACAATTCGTCCCCTTGCCCGCTTCATTTATAAATGGCAGGAAATGGGAAGATGAAATAGTTAAAAAAGCAAGAACCAATTCGTACAACGCGCCTATATATAGTAATGTTGATGAAGATGGATACTTCAAGAAAGATAATTCCAAAAAAGAAAAAACAGAAGAGGAAAAGCGAAAATCAGAAGAGAATTGGTTAAAGGTGAAAAAGCGGATAGATGAAATCTTTAAAAGGAAAGGAGGTTGCCATGAATCAAAAAGATGAAGAAAGAATGTGGCGAGAGCGTGACGCTGAGCGAGACTTTACCGAGATCAACTTACAAAAAATAAAGAACGATTATATTAAGGGTTATAAAGATGGATATTCTGATGGGTATATGAAATGTATGGATTTGTGCGTGTGTTGTTTTGCTAAACAATATCCCGAACTTAATATAATAGAATTTGGCAGATGTAAGTACTGTGGAAAGGATTATTAATATGACCAAAGCGCGACAAAAATTTAAAACTTGTGGTAAGTGCGGGGAAGTATTGATAGGAAAGAATTTTAAAGATTTTAGGTTTTGTTACGGCGCTGATTATAGGAATAGATACAAGTTTGGAATATATTGTGTTAAATGTGAACCTTATCCAAAACAACCTAAACATAGATGGGAGGTGTTTTATGGAGATTGATAAACATATTAGACGTATCATAAAAACTTTCGGTTTTAATAAAGTTAGAAAAGCGATGTGGGCTCTTGATTGGACTTGGCATGGCAGTAAAGAACCACCAACAAAAGGGGAAATGATCTCGGTTGTGTGGCAACTGGCGAGATCATTTAAAAAAACAAAAGATTGTGTTACAACAAGTACAGGCGGGTTTACCTTGAAAAAGGTTGATACTGAATGCGGGCCCGCCTTTGAACTGAGATTTGATATTGAAAGCGCTAATAGCTTTTATGTTAGTGAAAAAGAATGGGAAAAAAGAAATCTTGGACGACATACAACGGGCAAGGCCACATCTTAAATGGAAGGAATAATAATGCGATACTACTACAGCAAAAATTATGGATTAATATTATACCCCACAAACTGGTGGGATGTGTTTAGAAATTTTGTTACTTGGATAATACATCCGAAAGCAAAGAGAACGTGGAAGGGGTATACAATGCAATGGCGGAAGCCACATATTGTTGGATGTATTGAATTAAAATTAACAGAAACTAATTATCCCGATGAATGTAGTTGTGGCTAACAGGAGTAAAACAATGAATTTGGATATACAGCAAACCTCAGCAGCCATCGTTGATTCGCTTAATACGATTATTAGCAAGCCAAAACACCCCGCTGTTTACACAGATAAATTTATACCAATATTCGCGAATAAATTGAATAACTGTAAAAATATTTATGATCCATTTGCTGGAACTGGAAAAATCGCGCTGATAAGAGAGTTTGGTTTTAGTGGTGAAATATATTGTTGCGAAATTGAACCTGAATGGACAAGGCAATTTGATGGTGTTGATTTTTGGTTTATTGGCGATTCTGCTAACACAAAATTTCTACCTGAAAATAAATTTGACGCGATCTGCACATCGCCAACATACGGGAATAGGATGGCTGACCATTTTAACGCGAAAGATTCGAGCAAAAGGATAACTTATCGTCATTTTTTGGGACATCCATTAAAGCCTGATAATACTGGTAGGATGCAATGGGGAGCGAAATATCAAAATAAGCATATTGAAATTTATAACGAACTTTTAAGAGTGCTGAAAAATGGAGGTAAATTTATACTTAATATATCTGACCATATTAGGAATGGTAAAATTATTCCCGTTTCCGATTGGCACAAAAAAACATTAATTGAACTTGGTTTTAACGTGATTGATGATATAAAAATAGATACACCACGAATGGGTTACGGGCAAAATAGAAAATCAAGAGTAAGTCATGAAAGAATAATTGAATTACGGAAAGCTTGTTAACACGGAATTTACCGGCGCCGCTTAACAAGTATAAGTAAATAATTTTTTGAAAAGGGAAATATTTAATGGGGAAAAAGAAACCCTGGACACCACAGAGCAGGATTAAATCCTCTCTAAGGAGGCTATGGCTGTATAGTAGAGAAAGAACGGCGGCTAAGAAAAGAGACAAAAATAAGTGCGTAAGATGTGGTAGTGCTGATAAGGTTGAAGTACATCATAAGAACGGCATAGAATGGAAGAATATCATAGATTATATCTATGAACATTTATTGGTAAATCCAGAGTTGCTTGAGTGTTTATGCGGAAATTGTCATAAGGAAAAACACGCTCATAAAGAAAAAGATAAAAGAGCGGGAAAATAAATGGTATATAGTCAAGGATATAATGATAATTACTATTAACTGTAACTATTAGAAAGGAGGGATAAGACAATATGCGAAATTCCTATTCGGCATATCCAAAAATATACACATTAGGACATCCTTATATACGAGATTTATTTGAAGATGAAGTTGTAATCACAGAGAAGATAGATGGTAGTCAGTTCTCTTTTGGTGTCTTTAATGGAATATTACATTGTAGATCAAAAGGGCAAGAATTAGATCTTGATAATCCAAACGGAATGTTTGAAGATGCCGTGCTAGTTGTAAAAAAATATCTAAAACATAAGCTCCGCGATGGATGGACGTATCGCGGCGAATATTTGCGGAAACCTAAACATAATACTTTAGCGTATGACCGAATTCCTAAAAACCATATAATACTTTTTGATATCAATGACGCGTGGGAGCACTATGTTCATTATGATGAAATGGTAGCCGAGGGTAAACGTTTAGGATTAGAAGCCGTTCCAATGATCTTTAGGGGTATGATACATAAATCAGAACCATTATGTAAAATAATAGACAGATTGTCTATTTTAGGAGGTCAACAAATAGAAGGAATAGTTATTAAGAATTACTTGAGATATGGTAGAGATGGTAAGCAACTTATGGGTAAATACGTGTCTGAAAGATTTAAGGAACAACATAATAAAAACCGGAAAGCTAAAAACAATAGAGATATTATAAGTGAAATCATAAGTAGGCTCAAAACAGAAGCGCGTTGGGATAAACAAGTACAACATCTTAAAGAACGTGGGGAATTACTGAATGAGGCTAAAGATATTGGTCGTTTAATAAAGGAGCTACGAGTTGATTTGCGTGAAGAATGTGAAGAACAGATAAAATCATGGTTATTTGAATGGGCTTATCCAAAAATTGAACATGGTGTGTCTGGAGGTATAGCGGAATGGTACAAAAATAAACTTTTAGAACAACAATTTGAAGGAGAAGAAGAATGTCAAAACATAAGCCAGACTTAACAGAAAATAACAAACCA
>JBHHYW010000298.1:0-4175 GCA_046757745.1 Candidatus Scalindua sp. | reverse complement strand
TCTCTGTACAATATGTAAGCTTTCGCTGTCTTTGCATGTCCATTTTTAATTAAAATCTCTTCAACTAAATCCTGAATATCCTCTATGCCAGGAATTACATCTTTAAATCTTTTCTCTAAAAAATGGGTAACAACACTTGCAAGCTCCGTAGCAATAGACCGATCTGCACCACCAACAGCTTTTGCAGCCTTAAAAATAGCATCGGCTATCTTGCTCTCATCAAATGCTACCATTCTACAGTCACGCTTTTGAATTGTTTCAATTGTCATCGTATTATTACCCTCCATTCCTTTCTGTCTTTTTTTGTTTTGTTCTTTTAGTTGAAGGCATTAAAGGTTTCAACTCGTTAATAAATTCGTTTATATCTTTAAATTCTCTGTAGACAGACGCAAACCTGACATAAGCAACTTTATCCAGAACCCTGAGATGCTGCATTACAAGCTCACCGATAGACGTTGTCGCAACCTCCCTCTCAAACTTATCGTATACCACACTTTCTATCTCAGACACAATGTTTTCAAGTGCGTCAGTTGATACAGGTCTTTTTTCACACGCCTTGAGTAATCCTGTCAATATCTTATTACGATCAAAATTAATCCTGCTACCGTCTTTCTTTATCACCCTTACAGGGCTTTCTTCAACCCTCTCGTATGTTGTAAATCGCCTGCCACAATTTAAACATTCCCGCCTTCGTTTTACACTAAACCCATCAGTTGATGACCTTGAATTAATAACTTTATCGCTGTCAACCTTACAAAATAAGCATTTCATAACGGTATAGTATTAAAAAATGACTCATACATAAGCAACCTTGCAATATCAACATGTTGGATGCCGCGTAAGCTAACATACAATATATAGAATGTCAAGTAGATTTCCGGGAATCTGCAAGTTTATTTTCCAATACAGAACTCTGAAAATATTCTGTCTAAAATATCATCAGTTAACACCTCCCCGGTAACCTCACCAATAGTATCCAATGCCTTTCTTAAATCTATCGTCACAAGCTCGCAACCTATTTCTTCATTTAATGAATCTGATGTTTGCTCTAAGATATCAAGCGCCCTGTCGAGCACATCTCTCTGCCTCATTGTAAAAACTACATCTGACGCAGAAAGATCAATGTTATTTTCAAAAACTCTGGAGACCATTGCCTTTTTCAATTTACCCAATCCCTCATCTGTAAGCACAGATATTTTGACTACCGGGAATGCCTTCATCTTTGGGGGCAAATCTTCATAGCACATCTTTTGCTGCAGGTCATTTTTATTAATTACTATTATCTTGCTCCTTGTGGTTATAGAATCAAAGAACTTTATCTGCTCGCTAGAGAGATTCATGCACCCGTCTATAACAAATAAAACAATTTGAGCAGTGTCTATAGAACTGTAGGTTCTCTGCTCAATTGCAGACTCTAATTCTCCTTTTCCATAAGCAATTCCTGCGGTATCTATAATTCGGAAATTCATTCCTTCTAAATCCACGTCAGCTTCCAGCGTGTCTCTAGTCGTACCGCTAACCCGTGTTACTATCGCCTTTGAGCGATTTAATAGCTTATTAAACAAACTTGACTTGCCCGCATTCGGCCAGCCAACTAAAACAGTTTTTATGCCATTATGAGATATCCTCGGTTTTTGTCCACTTCCTGCAACTATGTATAATTTCTCTTTTATATGCTCAAGTTGTTTCTTTGTTTCGTCAAGCGTGATTAATTCAATGTCTTGATCGAGGAAATCAATAGCAGCCTCTATCCTGGCACAGAGTTTCACCAATTCCCCCTGTATGCTATTCATACACTCAGTCAACCTTCCCTTCAGATTCGAAACAGCCATTAATAACTCAGAATCTGTCCGGGAACGTATTATGTGTAATACTGATTCCGCTTCGGCAAGACTTATTCTCCCATTCAGGAATGCTCTTTTGGTGAATTCTCCGGGTTCTGCAATCCGAATGCTCTTTACCGTTTTCTCTCCACTTTCCCTGCAAACATTCTTGCTTCCCAATGAAAGTAGTGCCTCCATGAGCATTTCAAGCAGTGGAGGCGAACCAAAGGTATGAACTTCTATAATATCTTCCCTGGTGTATGAATTTGGAGACTTCATGATGTAAATACAGACGGGGATCCTAATCTTTTCACTTTCAAGATACATGCGGCCATGACAGGAACTAAAACCTTTCTCATGCGTAATCTTTTCACCGTCACCAGGCACAAAGATACTCTCCATACAGTCAAATACATCTCTGCCGCTAAGCCTGATAATCACCTTGAGAGATCTGCCGGAAGGTGTGGATACTGCTAATATTGTATCGCTGAAACCAAAAGACATGATTTTTCGTTTACTTACAGCAGTGAAGCCTTATTTTACCTTTGTCTTACCCTCAATTACCCTCTTCCCTTTATAATAGATATCAAGTTTCTTAACACTTCTTCTAATCAGTATTTGTTCACCGATGCTAATAATCGTACTTGTTGTCCAGTAAAGGGCAAGCCCTGAAGCAAAGTTATAAAGCATGACAGGAAAAATGAGTGGCATCATCTGCATCATTCTCTGCTGCATCTTTGCCTGATCATCTACTGATGCAGACTTTGGTGATAATTTCATTTGTACAAATGACGCAACACCCATTAGTAGAGGCAATATGTTCAGCCAGTGTCCAAGAATCGGCATACTGAATGGCAGTTGTAATAATTGATCAGGCGCTGATAAATCACCAATCCATGATACAAATGGCGCCTGCCTCATCTCAAAGGAAGATCGGAGCGTCCTGAACAAAGCAAAGAATACAGGCATTTGAAGCAACATGGGGAAACAACCACTCATGGGATTTACCCCATGTTGCTTAAACAGCTTCATTTGCTCCTGCCCCATCTTTTGTTTATCGCCTTTATGCTTTTCTTTTAACTGGCTGATAAGGGGTTGCAGTTGCTGCATCCTGAACATCGACATCTGGCTTTTCCTGGTTAAGGGGAAAAGTACCAGCTTTACCAGAAAGGTAAGCAAAAGTATGGAAACTCCGTAATTAGGAATAACCCCATAAAACGTATTTAATATTTTCACAAGTACCTTACATATTGACCTCATTATTCCGTAATCATAATCCAGGATCGCTAAAAGGCCGTCACATTGAATTAAAGCCTCTTTCTTCTTAGGTCCGAGGAAGAAAATGTAATCATGCCTTCTTTCATCCTGTGCCGGGATAGAGACTCTTTTCACCTGGAGATCTACAATAAAATCACTTGTTTTGTTATCCTTATATAGTGGATCCGGATTTTCTACTAACCCGGTTGTGGTAGTTGATATTCTATTGCTTGTCGAAGCCCTTAAGACAGCCGCAAAGTATTTATTAGTAGCGCCGGCCAATGTAATACCTACAGATTCGTTTTTATACGGCATATCCTTAACATCTGTATGTGCAATCTTCGTCTTACCTTTCCCCACATCTATTCCGGTTATTGATGCAAGACCGGAAATTTTGTCTACTTCCGGATACAAACCGTTAGCTGCCGTTATTGAATATGATGCCAAGACCTCAGAATCTGTAGTGTTTTGCAGGGTTATGGCGACATCAAAATAATATTTCCCGCTCTGCAAAGATATGTCCTTTGTTATTTGAATACCATTCTCTAAAAAGGTAGTAAAGACAACCCTGTCTGCTCCACTCTCAACCACCTTATATCTACGGGTTTTTAATTGATACCTGCCATCCTCAGTCAATTTCATACTTAATGGCAGAGAATCTGTTCTTGATGGTTTAAGCAGCTCTAAAACCTGCGTCCTCTCCGGGTTCCTGAATTCCGGCAAGATTACGGATTTCAACGCAGCGCCTTCATTAGTCCATACAGTCTTCATCACATCGTTTTGTATCAATATATAATCTTGCAGTTCTATGTCTTCTTGAACAATTTTCTCAACCTTCTCAATCTTTTGTCCTTCTACACCTATAGCTACCTCTTCCTCTAATCCTCTTTTATTCAATCCCTCTCTATCAACAGTTTCCTCTGTAAACTCTTCCGCACCTTCCTCTCCAGGTTGCCGAGGCGGCTGCATCTTATTAAAGAAATAAAGCATTATTATTCCACAAAGGACAAAAGCTATTAACGCCTTCTTATCCATTCACTTTTTCTCCAAACTTCCTTGAACAAAGAAATATTTTATAAAATATGTTCATCATAA
>JBHHYW010000297.1:0-4205 GCA_046757745.1 Candidatus Scalindua sp. | reverse complement strand
ATAATGGAATATCTATTTACAAATCCTGATTATCTGAAACTCTTGTATGCATTGCCGGTTTTCTGGCTAACGGCGATCTTTGGCTATAATCGTTTACCGGTTGCAAGGATTCTTCTATTGACCTTTTTGCGATCTCTTGTATTTCTGCTTATTGTCCTTGTACTGGCAGGATTCAGCTGGAAGGAGAAGTCGAAACGTGAAATCAGTACAGTATTCTTAGTAGACGTATCTGACAGCATTACTCCGGAAGGCAGGGAGTGGATGTGGGACTATGTGGAAGAAGTAGGGGATAGGTCGGACAAGAAAATCAAAAAGGGGTTGGTGGTCTTTGGTGGCGAATCCAGAGTGATTACGCCAACACTCACGGAAGATTTAGGGTTGGAAGATATACAAAGAAAGATTGCAGAATCAAACATCACCACCGATAGAACAGATATTGCAAGTGGAATAATGGCTACACTGGGTATTATGCCCGAAGACTCTTCAAAAATGGTTGTCCTTCTTTCTGATGGAAACCAGAACATGGGCGAAGTCTTAAAGGCAGCTAAAATGGCAGCTAATAATGATGTCAAGTTTTTTGTCGCATCTCCTCCGCCTGCTCAAAAAGTGAGTGAAATATTAATAAAGAAGATTATCGCTCCTAAAGAAATAAACGAAGGTGAAATGTTTGAAGTAAAAGTAGTAATTGAAAACAGAAATGACAGTGCAATCAAAGGCAATCTGAGACTGGATAAAAAAGACGGTATTTTGAAAGAGTGGGATACTGAATTTAAAAGTGGTATAAGTATATTTGAGGTGTCATATAAAAGCGATGAAAAAGGGTTTGTGAAGTTTGATGCAGATTTAAACATTGAAGATGCCATGCTCGACAAAGATGAGGAAAATAATAGTAAGACTGCATTTGTAAATATTTCAGATAAGACGAGGCTCTTATTTATAAATGGAGACAAAAACCAGAAAATGTACTTGCCTGAAGCGCTGGAAGACAAAACAATTGTTGTAGACATAGAAAGACCCGGACAGATACCTGATACACTGCAGGAATATCTTAAATATGATAGCGTAATCTTCTCTAATGTCTCCAGAGATTATATAAGCGATGAACAGATGGTGTTGATAGAAAAATACGTAAAGGATCATGGTGGTGGATTTGTAATGACATGTGGCGCTAATATCACGGCTGAAGGCGGATACTCAGATACTAAAATAGAAGAAATCCTGCCGGTTAAAATAGTAGGCGGTGAACCGCCAAGGACAGAAAAGAAAACACGGCTTTCCCTGGTCTTAATAATAGACAAATCAGGAAGTATGCTTGGAAAGAAGATGCTCTTTGCCAAAAAGGCAACGATTGAAATAATCAAACAACTGAAGGCGAATGATAATTTTGGTGTTGTCGCATTTGACACTATGCCATACACTATCGTCGAACTCAAACCTAATGAAGAAGTAAAGAGGGAAATTATCAGAAAACTCAGTATGTTAAAAGCAGATGGAGGGACGGATATATTTCCTGCCATGGATTCTGCTTATAATCAGCTCAGGAAAAAGAATTCAAAGGTAAATCATGTAATCTTGCTTTCTGATGGAAACACAAGGTCAGTTTTTTATTACTATAATAGATTAATCAGCCGGTTTCAGCAGGCAAATGTGACGGTTTCAACCATTGCCCTTGGATCCTGGCTCGTTAATACAAAGCTGCTGAAAGACATAGCAGCGAAGACAAAAGGACAATTTTATCAGATAACTGACATAATAAAATTACCGAGATTAATAGTAAAGGATACGGAATTCTTTGTATCACAGTCAGACTTTCACGAAGAGCATTTTTATCCGGAAATTAACCAGGAAAGCCAGATATTGAAAGGTATTTATGATAAACAATTTCCCCCGCTTAAAGGGCACACGATAACTGAGGCAAAAGAAGATGTTGAAGTCCCACTGGTAACAAACATAACAGGGAAAACTGATCCTATCCTGGCGGACTGGAGATACGGTCTTGGCAAGGTGGTCGTTTACGCATCGGATGCCAATGCGCGTTGGTCGTCAAAGTGGATAAACTGGGCAATGTTTAACAAGTTCTGGTCCCAGGTAGTGCGATGGTCTATGAGGGATATATCGAAAGCCAATTATGATATAAAGGTTAAAATTGATGATAATGCAATCTCCCTGTTATTGGAGTCATCCTCTCAGGTCGAAGATGGTACAAAGCTGGAAGTCAGCCTGTCATCACCGGATTTTGCTGGTAACGATCACAAACTTACTTTAAAGCAGATTGCACCAAAAAGATTTTCAGCAGAGCTAAAAGACTTTAATCCTGGTACCTATAATTTAAATATATCCAGGATAAAGGATGGAAAGATTGTAGATTTAAAGACAAAAGGGTTGCTGGTTCCAGAGAAGATAGCTTCCACACCACTTGAATATGCGGTTCAAGGCAATAATGTTTCGTACCTTAAAAATATTGCGGAGATAACAGGCGGTAAGTATAATCCGGATAAGGAAGAGATTACAGTTGAAGAAGAGGAGATAATCATTGCCAAAGATTTTGCGGGCTATTTAATTCCTCTTGCACTAATCCTGTTCATCATCGATATTGCTGTAAGGAAATTTAATAGACAGATGGTATAATATTGGTTGTATTTAGTGGTGTCCGGTTAGGTCTTTGCGTTTGTTCTATTTATTATTCAAAAGCTGTCATTCCCGCATTCTTTTAGCGGGAATCTAGGATGAACGGGCCTTTAGATACCCGATAAAGGCGTTCTGGTATGACAAAAGCCGCGCGCACAAAAACCTGACCGGACCCCACTAACTCGTATTCTAAACGTTTACAACCATTGCGAGCTTTGCGCCTTAGTAAGAAATTTAATAGGAATATAAAATATTATGAGACTATACACTGTTTTCTTTATAATGATTATCTCTTTAGGTGCCTTTGCCTCTCCATGCCTTGCACAGGGGATATTTTCCGGATTGATTATTTCGGAAAAGAGGGATAGTATAAAGATAGTAGAGGTACAATCAGGGAGTCCTGGTTTTGATGCAGGATTAAGGGCTGGCGACATAGTCCTTGAAATAGACGGTAAGAAAACAAAGAAATTGGGAGACTATGTAAAAATATCAAGGGAGTTGAAGGGTAAAAATGTTGAAGTATCCCTGGTTATTCTCAGAGAAGGGGTTAATTATGATGTAACCATAAAGATTTATAGCGTTCCTATTTATCAGCATTGGAAGGAAAAAGTGACTAAACCCATTGAACTTCCACGGGGCCTGACAAATACACCATATGTATACTGGGTTGGCAAAGGTTTCAGGGCTTTACAAAAACCTAACGACAAATTATCCTTTGATGCAAAGGCAGCAAATTACAGCTTAGCTTTGAAATTCCTTTTAAATGCGCTACATTACCGACCGGAATCTATAGATACTGCCCTGAAGGTAGCTAAATCCTACAATGAACTGGGTAAACTTTATGTGATGAATGGAGACATAAAAGAAGGTATAATAAATTATAGAAAGTCAATCAAGTTTTATGCAGGATGTCATGCAAAAACGGAGAATGAAGACTATCTAAGCATAGTCTTGGCGAATCTTCAGGAAATTGAAAAGAGTCTGAGTAATATCGGATCTGACAATTTAGAAATATCTACAGAGCCACAAAGAAAGAGCCTTAGAATTCAACAATGATAAACAAGCGTTATGTCTGGTTTGTATTATCTTTAATGATTTTTGCGGGTTGTCAAACTACAGAAATTACTCAGATACCATACAAAAAGGAATATTCTAAATATGTAAATGATATGGCGATATTGCATTATGCCGATAACCCGGAGATGGACGTAAATATCAGAAATGATGAAATGTTCCTTTCGACATTAATGGCAGGACCGGCGATTGTACCACAGCTACTTATGCAATTAGCTTATAATTCTGCTAAGCAAGAAGACATCAGATCCTTTAACGAAATGGCATTTGATCTGAACATAGGTGAATTATTATGCGAGAAGCTCAATACAAAGCTTCAATTGTGTTCATATTTTCATGTTGTACCACAGGAAAGTGTCACGAAAAACAAGATCGTATGGGAACTGATGGAGAAAAAAGAGAAAGATTCCGAAGATTATGAAAAGATAGGGACAGCATTGGGCGTTGATACAATACTTGAAATCGGCATAATATCGTATGGTATCAAAGACCCCGGAGTTTTT
>JBHHYW010000296.1:0-4250 GCA_046757745.1 Candidatus Scalindua sp. | reverse complement strand
GTCAGCGTTTTCCAGGTTATTTAATTTACAAAACAGTGTTTTTTCGTCAGTCATTACTATCCTCCTCCTTAAGAAAGTTAAATAAAATAGTATCCATAGCCCTCGCCACCGAAACTTCTAATTGTTTATTGTGACAAGAAGTTGTAAGCATCTATAAAGCCATGTAGTTGCGTGTTCCACATTTTCATTGTGCTTTAAACGTCACAATTATATATATTTAAACAAGCAATATCAATGCCATTAATGAAATATTTGCGGACAGTATGTTGTTGTTTGTGCTTAAGCATTTAAGCAATAGAGGCATACATCATAGAGACAAAATTTAAGAATGAATGATTATTCTGGCAGCATACATAGATTACGAATATATTACGTTATTATACCATTTGCCGACCCTTTAATACGAAGGTATTACGCTCTTGCATAAGAGATGGTTTTAGAGTGAATATGTACTTTTTTTACTTGAAAACATAAGCGTATATAGTTACATTGCTTATGAGTACTTATAAATCCTTATATGCGAAAATAAATCATTGGTATGAATATTGCTTAGCTATAGTGCAAAGTTGCAGCATAGTTATTTAGGAAAAGTAATTTAGAAATTATTGGAAAATAATATTGTTCTGAAAGGGAGTGGCAAGTAGAATTTACAGTTATTAATGCTCTATAATTTATTATCTCTGATATTTTAATAATATTTTTTTTGTGTCAATACATCAAACCAACTAATGCTTAGTGACAAAATTACTAGATTCTGAATACTGTCTTTTATAATATTTAATTAAAAGGGGTGTAGAATTGTTAGTTGATTTTTTATGATAGAAGGAGTGTAATAATGTCTTCACGTAAAAGTGAATTGTATTATTGTGAAATATGTGGGGCTGAAATTGAAGTAAAAAAAGGTGGAGATGGCACTTTAAAGTGTTGTTGCCAAGCGATGGAAATTAAACAACCTTAATAGAGAAAGGGGCAAGTTGTATGGATAACAAAAAAATAATTGAGATTCTGAATAAGATTAGAGTTGAAGAGCTTACGGCAATAATGCAGTATTCTCAGCATCACTATCTGGCTAAAGGAATTAACAGTCCGGTAGTATCAGAAATTTTTAAAAAATTAAGCATTGTAGAAATGAAGCACGCTTATGCTATTGCGGAAAGAATAACGGCTCTGGGCGGTACCCCTACAATGAAGATTGATAAGGTAGATGTACCTGAAAAACTTGAAGAAATGATCAGGGCAAACTGTGAAGTTGAAAAGGGTGCAATTGAGGCATTTAAGGGATTTATTATGGATGTCTCTGAAGACTCCACCACCAGGAGAATGTTAGAGGATATTTTGGCAGATGAAGAGGAACATCATGATGAACTGGAGAAACTATTGGAGGATTAAGAAAAATTCTATCATTGTAAACAGTAGGATGATTCATAGTTTCGGCTATCTAAAGAATAAAAATGTCATTAGAATACACATTTTAATTTAAATATTCTAATGAACCATTCTGACAGTAACAATCAAATAGAGTCCTTTAAATCTGCTATCAGTAAAAGTAAAAGAATAGTTGGTTTTACAGGCGCAGGCATAAGTACTGAATCCGGCATACCTGATTATCGCAGTAAAGGGGGCATCTGGGATAAATTTCAACCTGTTTATTTTGAAGAATTTATATCAGACAAAGAAAAACGTATTCTTTACTGGCAGAGGAAACAGGAATTATGGAAAGACTTACGTAATGCATTGCCCAATAAAGGACATCTGTTTTTCAAATATCTATATGATGAAGGAAAACTCGCCGGACTCATCACGCAGAATATAGACGGGCTTCATGAGAAAAGCGGGTTACCAAAAGGCATAATAGTAAACTTACATGGAACAAACCTGGAGGTTACGTGTCTTGACTGCGGACATACTGTACCATCTGAAGATGTGTTTGACAGGCTAGACCTGGAGCAGGGAGTTCCTTTATGTCCTAAATGCGATGGGTTCTTTAAACCTAATACAATTTCTTTTGGACAGCAACTACGTGGAGAGGATTTGGGCAGGGCAAATGATTTGGCCAATTCCTGTGATCTAATGGTTGCAGTCGGTTCCACGCTTGTTGTTCAGCCTGCAAGTTTAATCCCTTCAATCGCAAAAGAGAAGGGAGCACTCCTTGCTATAATAGCCCTTTCTGAAACCCCCCTTGATAGTATTGCCGATTTCGTTTTTAATTT
The DNA here is from genome assembly GCA_046757745.1 of Candidatus Scalindua sp. Lineage (GTDB taxonomy): Bacteria > Planctomycetota > Brocadiia > Brocadiales > Scalinduaceae > Scalindua. The sequence continues at coordinate 2,040 of JBHHYW010000296.1, read as the reverse complement.
AAAGGTGGAAGATTTTATAAACCTTTTTCAATCTTAACATTCATCTTTATTTGCTTTTGTCGAAAGCTATAGCAAAAAAACTATTGTATTTATACAAAATCTTGTATAGCATTCACACCTTTACATGTTATATTTGCATTAGGTGATTTATATTTGTCAATGTCCTACTGGACGGACAGTTATCATCATTTATAAAAAATTGATAAAAATGATCAGAAATTCCACTTGTTTATGTTTAATGTTATTATTGATCTCCATTCCTGTTCTCGCCTCTGACTCTAAATCTGATCAGACGATTACAAAGTCGCCGGAATTTAGTATAAACCAAGTTTTAGATGATGTTTATGCGCTTGTTGATACTGAGAAGGCAAAGCTGTTCAAAGAGAAGAATAATGAAATGGATAAAGAGCTTATTACGCTCTTTGATGTTTCTATTCTCAGGTCAAAACTTGAGCAGTTTTATACAATGCTTTTTTACATTTCCAAGTATACCACGATTGAAAAGGACGAAATAGATATTACTCGTGATTCGGCAATTAAGCTTTTGATTTCAAGTGAAGTTTTTACTAACAGTGAATTTCCAAGGAGGATTACCAAGGTTCACCTGGCCAGGCATAATCGGGAAAGGCCATTTTATAAGGTTTTCTTTGACAGCGATAGAGTAGATCTGGATTTAAATAGGGGGGATGGATACGGGATTGCCAGGGAAGGAATGCGCCAGGAAGCAAAGGCATTAGTTTTTTATGGTTCTTTTTCTTTCCGTTTGAGAAAAAAGGGAGAAAATGTCGAAGCCTTTGATTTTGAGGATGTTGACCTTTACGGATCTTTTGGTTCTCGCGGCTTTATTAATGTTGATATAAACTATGTGGCGGTGAGGTCAGTTGAATTTCACAAAGGATCAGAAATGGCTCTTGTAAGGGCAAAGGTTTCAAGGAAAGAGTTTGAAATAAACGAGCATACATGGCTTCTTGATCTTGTTACGAGATTTGTTACGGATAAATCTCTTCAGCCACTTGACTGGTAGGTCCTGATACCGGAAATGTAAAATGTAGAGTTCTACAGGGATTACCAGCCGCCTGAGAAACCGCCTCCCCCGAAGCCTCCACCAAGTCCGCCCCCAAAACCGCCGAAGCCACCACTGGAACTACCACCTCTATGGCCGCCAAAACCACCTAAGCCACCAAACAAAAATGGCATCATCATCATTCCTCCCATTCCCATGCCCATTCCACCCCAACGGCCTCTTCCGTATGCCCTTCGCCTGCCGCCCAGTAACATCGGCAGTATGAAGATTAAGAGAATTGGTAAAAATGATAGCCCTGAACTCCTTCTCCTGGGCAGTTGTACCCTTGTCGGAGCGCCAGAGATAGTAACACCGCTATCCTTTGCTATCTTGTTTATAATTGCTGCAGCACCCTGGTAGATACCCTCATTATAGTTACCATTCCTGAAATTAGGCACAAAGAGCACTTTGCCTATCTCAGCACAAAAATCGTTTGTAAGCACCCTCTCCAAACCAGAGCCAACCTCTATGCTGTACTTTCTATCTTTCTTGGCAATAACCATGAGCACACCATTGTTCTGTTCAAACTGTCCAAGTTTCCATGCATTAGCCAAGTCAATTGAGAATTGATCGACAGGCACTCCTCCTGTAGTCTTGACTGTCAAGACTACCATCTGCACGCCTGTTTTGGTTTCCAGTTCTGACAGGAAAGCATTAAGCCTGCTTTCCGTTTGCTTATCAATTATCTTTGCACGGTCAGCAACATGCATTTTTGGGGCGTTAATATCTACTGCTCCAAATGCCGTTATTGTGGATACAAACAGAGTAATTAAGGTAATTGTGAATATTACAAAGTGTTTTCTACAAGTCATGGCTGTACTTGAAATTTATCAATTATTTTTGCTATATCATCAAGGGTGTTATACATTCTTTGGAAATCATTTTTCAAATCTTCGTGGGTTGGTTTATATTTGCCCATCTTAATCGTTACTAATTCCCTAAAGACGCTCATTTTTATATTCAAAACACCTTCACAC
>JBHHYW010000295.1:0-4255 GCA_046757745.1 Candidatus Scalindua sp. | reverse complement strand
TGTCGAAAATCTAATCCTTCAGACAAACCAATACCATTGTCACTAACAACCAGCTCTACTATTTCGGATTTTGAAGCTGTGTTTTTACGCATGGATACCTTGATAACGCCTTTTCCTTCAAATTTGTTTTTATCAACGCCGGTAGCGCTATCAGGGAAGGCATGTTTAATTGAATTTGAAACAATCTCATTGATTATCAGGCCGCAAGGAATAGCCTTATTAACATCCAGATAAACTTCACTCATATCTATCTTTAATTGCACTCTATTGGTCTTATCTACAAACGAGTGAAACAGACGTGCTGTCAGGCTTCGTGTATAATCAGCAAAATCAATACTGGAGAGATCTTCAGTCTGGTACAATTTTTCGTGTACAAGGGCCATTGATTTAACACGGTTCTGGCTCTTCCTGAGTATCTGGCGAGTATTTTCATCATCAACTGATTCTGATTGCAGGTTTAATAGGCTTGATACGATCTGCATATTATTCTTTATTCTATGATGAATCTCCTTAAGGAGTACTTCCTTTTCCCGTAAAGATTTTTTGATTTGTTCTTCAGCCTCTTTACGCCCGGTGATGTCGTTCCATTGAGTTGAAATGAAGTTTAGTCCAGGAATAGAGAGACGCTTTGCGTTTATGATCATGTTATGAATTTTACCGTCTTTTCCCCTGTGTTTTGTTTCAAATATATCACTGCCGTTCTTTATAATCTTCTCAATGATGTCAATATCTACTATCTTGAGATCTTCAAATTCTTTTCGGGTATATCCAAGGTTTTCGTGTGCATGAGTGTTGAATTCCACTATTTCCCCCGTATCGCCATCAACTACTACATTAGAACTTGCCGCTTGTTCAAATACGGCGCGATATCTTTCCTCACTTTTCTGCAAATCTGCTTCTGCTTGCATGCGCTCGATTTCCGCACTTGCCTTTGCCGCAATAATTTCCATTACTTCGGCAGTACGCGGCGGAAGATTTAATTTATGTCGTGACACTGTCCAGAGCAGGCCAATGGGCTTGTCACTATTGTCCCGCAACGAAATGCCAACATAACCCTCTGCACCCATTTCAATGAGAATCTTGTCATTTGGAAACAATTCACACACTCTCTCAGTGTAAACACAGAAACCTTTATCGGTAACATTTCCACATGGTGTCAGCTCGTCTGTCAAGGAGTAACTGAAGTCGTAAGTAATCTTCCCGTCAAGCTGCATGGACAATGCAGTAACATTGCTTTCATCCGAAATTTTACCTATGAATGAGCAATCAGTACCAAACCATTTGCACAAATTACTGACAATCCTGTCAAAGAATTCATGTCCTGTTACCCCAACTGTACTTTTGACAAGCGTCTGTATGGCATCTTCCATCTGCCTTCGCCCGGTAATGTCTTCCTTGACGGCAACATAGTTTGTAATAACCCCCTTCTCACCCTTGACAGGTGAAATGGATGTCAACTCCCAATATAATTCTCCATTCTTTTTCTTATTACAAAACTCACCATGCCATTCATTGCCGGACGTAATCGTATTCCATAATTCTCTGTAAAACCCCTGTGTTTGTTTCCCCGAACTCAATATGCGCGGGTTTTTACCAATAGCCTCTTCAGCCGAGTAACCTGTTAAATCAGAAAACCTGGGATTCACGTATTCAATCTTGCCTTCTATATCAGTTATGATAACCGTACTGGGACTATGTTCAATTGCACGATGTAGTTTTCGAAATTGATCTTCTACCTTCCTGACACGGAGTCGTTCCTTATACTCGGCCAATTCACGTTGAATGGCAGGAACAAAACGTGACAGGTTGTCCTTCATTATGTAATCATCCGCTCCCGCCTTCATGGCCTCAACTGCAACATCTTCACCAATAGTACCGGAAACGAGGATGAAGGGCAGATCGTTCTGAATCTTATGCATCAGTTCCAATGCACTAATGGCATTGAATCCAGGCATGGAATAATCACAGATTATGATATCCCACGTTTGCCTGTCAAGCGCTTCCAGCATAGCGTCTTTTGAATCTACACGTTCATACAAAGGGTCATAACCTTTGCTGCGCAATTCCTGCACCAGTAGTTCAGCATCATCTTCTACATCTTCAACAATCAATACACGTAATGGTATGCCCATTTAAGTTTCCTTTCTTCTTTTTTCCTCTCGCAAAGCCGCCGAGATCGCCAAGAAAACACAAAACAAATTAAAAGATAAAAGCATTGTATCTCTTTTGCGTTCTTTACTTCGGCAAGCTCAGCCTTTGTAGGGTGGATTAAGCGAAAGTAAATCCACCTTCATTCTATTCAAAATCCATATCCTTAAGAGCTACCGGTTCACTGCTACCCCAATCTCTCTCATACAAGCCTTGTTTGACAACCGTTTCGAAAGAACTATGCGGCCATTCTATCGGACTCTCTACAAAACCATGTTTAACTGGATTGTAATGAATATAATCCATATGCCTTTGCCAGTCTTTTTCATCACGAATCAAATGTTCCCAAAACCTGCGCTGCCACACTTTCTTTTCACCTCTTTTAGACAAAGGCACATTAATTCCAATAGAAAAATAACGTTTTATCAGTCTCCAACGTACCGAAAAATCATTATCGCCTTCTGGCAATATCCAAATGCAATGAAGATGATTTGGTAATACAACAATAGCATCCGTGTGAAAAGGATACCTCAACATAACATGTCGAAATGCGTCACGCAAGCGTTGTATGTTGTCAGGCTTAGCAAGATACTCAAACCTCTTAAATGTTACAACCGTAAAGAAATAACAGCCTCCTTGCTGGTAAACTCTCCTGTATTGACTCATATATTACCATGCAGAATATTTATGGAATAAGGATAATGGTGGATTCGCCCTGTGGAGTAATATAGTAGCTCTACTCCACAGGGCTTAATCCACCCTACATTTCTGCTTACTGCTTACTGCCTTCTGTATACAATTCCCCAATCCCTAAATTCCTCAATCCTTGAACCTTCAGATGTACATAAAGTGACTCTCTAACTTGCAGGATTTGGCGGAGTTTCGTTTAACAGGAGCCAGTACACCTTCAATTGCTGTATCGCCTCGCTGAACCTTATAAAATCAACCGGTTTCCTGATATAGCTGTTAGCGCCGCCATTATAGCTTCGAACCATGTCTGTTTCCTCATCTGAAGTGGTAAGGACGACTACAGGAATTATTTTTGTCCTGTCATCACTGCGCAACCGATTCAAGACCTCATGGCCATCTACCTTTGGCAGTTTCAGGTCTAAGAGAATCAGGACAGGCATTACACCGGCGTCACGCTCAGCATACTTCCCTGTACAAAAGAGATAGTCCAGGGCCTCAGCCCCATCCTGAGCAACCACAATGTCATTCACAACATTATTCTTTTTGAGTCCAAGCAGTGTCAGTTCTACATCATCAGGGTTATCTTCTACCAGTAATATTGTCTTCTTTTCTGTTTCTGAATTTGCCATGTTTCCCTTTCTTTAAAAAAAAACTAGTAAATCTCACACAGAGACATCGGGTGGCATGGACAAACTTGTTTGTCCGTGCTTTAGCCATGCCTACAAACTTCTCATGTGCAAGTTTATTCATTTAATACATGCTAAATCGTCAATTTCTAACCTCACATCCCTTTGTCCATTATACCAACCTGCGCTTGACCATTGCCATTCATGAGGAGTTAATACTAGCCCTCTCCTAACTGGATTATTATGAACATAATGAATCTTTTCAAGTAGTTCGTTTTCACTATTAATATTACGATCATAACCAGGTCCAGTTTGCCAGAACCTGAAAACCTTTCTTGTCCCACGCTTAACAGTTAACTTCTCCAACCAACCATGATCATGCACTTGAAGATAATGTTTCGCCTTTCTGGCAACTGACTGCTTAACACTCTTTAGAAATGATGAGATATCATAAATTTTAACTAATGGATATATTATAAGATGCACATGCTCGGGCATGATTACATATGCCCATAAGGCATATTTATGTCTTTCTTTCGCATCTAATATAGCCTTAATTAACCAGTTCCTTGTCCGTTTACGATTTAACAATGGAAGTTGTCGATAACAAGAGAAAGTTAAAAAGTGTGCGTGATAAGGAATATTATAATGCCGAACGGTTTTTCTTAATTGTTGTTCAATTTTGTATTTCATGTTTATAATATACACGGACAAACAAGTTTGTCCATGCCACCCTACATATCCCACTCCCCAACCCCTAAATTCCTCTATTGTACAAGGGACAGTCAGGC
>JBHHYW010000294.1:0-4265 GCA_046757745.1 Candidatus Scalindua sp. | reverse complement strand
GGTCTATTAACACATCCTGGAGTACAAAAAATATTGCAGAAAGAAAGAGTACCTTCTTAGAGTACCGGGGAGGATTTTGCAGTTCAAATCTCCACCTTTTCCTGGTGACAGGAGAAAACATTAACAGGGCGAGGGAATAGCTGAAATACCCCAGGAAAGAATATGAAATGGAGTCCATAAACGGGACATTGGAAATGAATAGCTCTTTTCCATGAGTTTCGCCGGTATAATAGTAATAACCATAAGGTACTCCAAGACGGGTAGAGCTATACTCAGAAATGAATGCAATAACATAAGCCAGGATGGTAAAGACTATTATTCTCTTCATCCCAAGCTGCAAACCACCGGCAATGAAATACAATCCCAACCATACAAAGACATACGGCCTTAATAAGATAGTGGATATGAGTAAACCAAAGATTTCCATCTATATCTTCTTCATGACCCGTAGCAGTTTGTCTTTTTCATTTTGTTTGGCACTAACCTCTTTCCATTTTGACTGAGGCACTATAACACTCACATACAAACAGATAAAGAAGAGAATGCCTTCTGTTATACATATTCCTACAGGTATTCCAATATACCACCCAAATGGAAGCGCGACAATCTGACCGCAAATAAAATAAATGAGGAAAGACACAAAGCCGCTTTTCTTTTTACCCGCCATCCCGGCACTCAACTCTTGTATTTGCTTATCAATATTTATCTGTATTTCATTACTTTTCCTTTTTAACCGTTCTTTTCTTCGTTTCAGCTTCTCAGATAAGAGCGTAAGTAGAATATCTGCTATGTGTGCATCAAAAATCGAATTGTTATCCAGCATATTATCTATTTCACTATTTTCACCCTTTTGGAACAATTCAACAGAATAATCCCTGGATACATCATAACCTAACTTTCGAATACCCTGTACGGCATTATTTAATAAAACCACACTTTTCTTCTCTCCTTCTAATTTTTCTTTAACTTCTCCATTTTTTTCATTCCTGAGCTCCTCATACAATTTAATAATATCAGGCTTTATTCCGTTAAAATCCGGTTCGCCATTAATCTTTAAACAGTAGATAACATCCTCCTTAATGGCCTTCTTTAATAACAAAACAGCTTTTTCTGGCCTGTTCAAAAGGGCATTATATTGAGCATTTTGATACATCGCCTCAGTAAAATCAGGCGAAAGTTTAATCGCTTCATTTGTACATTCTTCAGCTTCCTCTATAAGACCAAAATCACGTTTGATTAACGCCTTATATAATAAAGCATAACTTGCGTAATAAGCAGCAAGCGATCTGGCATTTTTTTCGGCTTTTTCAAAATATTCCAGAGCCTTTTCTTTGTCTATCTTGTGAAAAAGGTAAATCATTCCAAGGCTTATACAAACAGAGAACTCCTTCACAGTATATGGTTCCAATTCTGTAAAATATACCAGCGCTTTATCCATCCTACCACTTGCATAAGCATCTTCTGCCTTGTCCCTGAGAATATTAAGTTGTTTATTAGAAACCCCACAAATGGCCGTTATAATTCCCTTCAAATCTTCTCTATCCTTCTCTATTAACCAGACGACATCAGATATTCCCCACTCAAATGCCGCCTTCAATCCTCGCATACCCTGCCCAATACTTTTCATGTCATATTCAATATCCTGAATTACATCGTCTTTTCTTTCCTGGCTTGAAATGATTGAATCTACAGGGGCAATTTGAGCAGAAATCATCTTCTGAGTATGTTTCTTCAAGGCTTCTTTCACCTCAACGATTTTATTGCCGGGTTTTATATTTTTATAATACGCCCTTCTCTCTTCCCATGGTGCAAGCGTATCCAGGTAAGTATCCATCCTTTTCTCCAAATAAAAACGTATATTTCAAACAAAACATCACAAATATTCAGTAGTGTCCGGTTAGGTTTTTGCGTGTAACACGTAGGGCAATCCTTTAGGTTTGCTTTCGTGCAATACACGCAAGGCTAAAGCCTCGCCCTACGTATTTTCCGGCAGAACTGGCATAAAAAGCCGTACACGCAAAAACCTAACCGGATACCGTTGACAAATATTATAAATAAGCTCAGAAAATATACATAAATAAGGTATGACGGTCAAGCCCATATTAACGTCTTAAATACTCATTTCTCAACCGACATCTTGACAACGTTTGGTTTTTGCAACAACGAAAATATAACAGAATTACGGGGTAAGTAGATTATTAGTCTGTGTATATGATCTGGATTACAGAGGAGCGCTTAGACACAGGTTTTAAAGGAGATCTTTGTAATTCTTTTAACATTATCCCGCCCTGTTCTACTATTGAAATTTACACGTTTGAACTCTAATTTGTGATCTTTAGCTTATATCAAAAGATATGTCCAGCGCCCTGGCCGAGTGAGTTATTGCGCCAACCGAGATTCTGTCTACTCCGGCGTCCGCATACTCTTCAACATTTTCAATGGTAATATTGCCTGAGGCTTCTGTCAAGACGGCTTTGTCTGTCCCTATACCTTGATTCTTTTCGAATTCCTTCACCATGTCAACGGCTTCTCTTATCTTTGATGGCTCCATATTATCAAACAAAATCATATCAACACCTGCATCCATCACGTCCTTGATCTGGCATAAATCTTCCACTTCGACTTCTATGAGCATTCCATTTTCTATTTGCGCCCTGGCCTTTATCACAAGCCTGCTGATAGCGCCATTTTCTTTCTCTGGCCCCATAGCCTTTAGATGGTTATCCTTTATCAGAATCTGATCGTATAATCCCATACGATGATTTATCCCTCCTCCAACCCCCACTGCATATTTTTCGAGGTAACGCCAGCCCGGTGCGGTCTTACGCGTATCCATTATCTGTGTCCTATATCCCTTGATTTTCTCCGTAAACCTGTTTGTGGCGGTCGCAATACCGGAAAGTCTCTGCAGGAAATTCAGCACCAGCCTTTCTGCTGACAACAATGATAAGGTTAAACCCTTAACACTGCCTATTATTGTACCTTTCCTGACCCGTGAACCGTCTTCAATATTTAAAGTAAAAATCAAATCCTCATCTATCTGTGACAGGACATATCCGGCAACCGGCAGGCCTGCAACAATACCGGCTTCTTTCGCTATTAACACCCCCTCTGATTCGGAACCATCGGGAATGAATATCCTGGAGGTAATATCTCCGTCTCCAATATCTTCCTTAATAGCCCATTGAACGATGTCTTTTATTTCTTCAAAATCAAATTCTGTCTGCATGTTTAGACACTAATTTCACTAATTGACACTAATTTATACGGATTCTTATAAAACAATTCTTTTGTGGGTTAGACTCTCTTCACCAAAATCAACCAGATACGTAGGGTGGATTAAGCGAAGCGAATCCACCTTCATTTCATGGTATTGACATATGGGTATTTTTGGTGGATTCGCTTCGCTTAATCCACCCTACAACTTTGCCAGGTATTCCATGCACTTCCATGCACAAGCCAATTATTCTATACGCTTCCTCCCTGTATATTAACCTATCATCCATGATCTTTTAACAACTACCAATTCGTGTTAATCCGTGCCTTTTACTTGCCCTCGGCGCTGTTTGTCCGGGGGTAATTCGTGTCTACTTACACATGTTCTACTTCTGTCTCTGACTGCAATTTGATAACCCTGTCACGTATTTCAGCCGCCTTCTCAAAGTTAAGTTCGCTGGCTGCCTGAAGCATTTCTTCTTCAAGCTCTCTTATATATTCCTGAGTTACATATTCAGCCTCATCTTCTTTAACCATCTGCCTTGCAATCTTTTTTGAAGCGCTTTCATCTTCAATACTTTTTCTTATCCCCTTACGAATAGTCTGCGGTGTGATATTATTCCGTTTATTATGTTCAATCTGAATCCTGCGCCTTCTCTCAGTTTCATCTATCGCCTTCTGCATAGACTGCGTTACCTCATCAGCATATAATATAACCTCTGCATTTACATTTCTTGCAGTTCGTCCAATCGTCTGTATAAGGGATGTCCCGGAACGAAGGAATCCCTCCTTGTCAGCATCAAGTATTGCTACCAATGATACTTCCGGCAGATCAAGCCCTTCTCTCAACAGGTTTACGCCTACAACTACATCAAACTTTCCAAGCCTGAGGTCTTTAAGTATCTCTACCCGCTCAATAGCGTTAAATTCTGAATGCAAATACATTCCTTTAAGGCCCTCCTCTTTTATGTATTCACTCAAATCTTCCGCAAGCCGCTTGGTCAGTGTAGTTACAAGTACACGTTCTTTCTTGTCTACCCTCTTCCTGA
>JBHHYW010000293.1:0-4269 GCA_046757745.1 Candidatus Scalindua sp. | reverse complement strand
TTTTTTCCCTTTGAAGTATTACGAGATGGGATTTTCAGGGTAGTCAACAAATTACAGTAAGTTCCATTTATAGGGGCGTAAAGTCCTCGGCGCAGTTTGTCCGGGGATTGCAATACGCCCCTACTCGTGATATTGCGTTAAGGTAAATTTAAAGTAGGAGTTAAAAAATATTGAAACTGGATGACCCTGTCTTTCTTCTGGCATTGATTCCTTTTGTATTCCAGATATTCTTGAGGAGGGAAGGGAAGTACCTGGGCTATTCAAGTACGAATCATTTGGAAGGTACCAAAAACGTAAAGACCTTCATAAGGCGGCTGCCGAAGATATTATGCTTTATCTCGGTATTTTTTGCAATCCTTGCATTCTCCAGGCCTCAATCTGACTATCGCGAAACAAAGGTTACGTACCAGGGACGGGAAATAATCCTTTGCCTGGATACATCTTTCAGTATGACGGGTGAGGCAATGGAGAAGATCAGGGATATTGCAAAAGATTTTATAAAAAAGAGAAGCCATGATATGATCGGCATTACTATTTACGGAACAGATGCCGTAGTTGTTGTTCTGCCCACCTGGGAGACGCAGTTGTTAGAGAAGTCATTAGACCGGATTAAACCCCACCAGGTTGGCGTCCGTACTGCCATCGGTGAGGGTCTTTTCACTTCAATACTTGCCCTTATTGAGAGAGACATAGGACAGGTCTTTGAAATTAACAAATTAAGAAAGAGCATGAACAGGGAGAAAGGGCTTGGCAAGTATGCCCTGGATTTTGTAAAAATGGCCCAAAACAGGGGCACAATGAACAACAAGGTAATAATCCTGTTTACAGATGGTATATACAATGTGGGGATAGAGCCAACCAGGCCGCTTCGTTTTATTAAGAGGCTGGGTGTCAAGGTGTACGTAGTTTCCGTACCTGCATCAGGTGAAACAGGCGTGGAGCATGAGCAGGCTGCTGAAAGGATAGCGTCGTTAAAAAAGGGCGTAGAATCAACCGGCGGAAAATATTTCGCCGCTGGGGACTATGATGAGGTTGAACAGTTCTATTCAGAGATTGACAGGATAGAAAAGGAGAAGATCGTCATGGAAACAGTCGTAAAGAAGAGAGACCTTTTCTTTATCCCTACGGCGATTAGTATCTGTTTCTTATTAGGAATGGTTGTAATAGAAAATATCTGGTTGAAGTTTCCGTGAATCATACGTTGTAGGGACGTATGACAACATGCCCGAGTAAGAGCCGGCGGGTACGCCATTACGATACAAGGCCATAGTGCTTTTGTGCCTTAGTGTCATCAAGGTATAAAAAAGGAAAAAATAAATGAACAAAAATACCATAATTAAAGTATCGCTTCTTGCCCTTGCAATCGCCTTAATCGCCTGTGGACGTGGATACTGGAGCCGGTGCCGGCTTGCTGAAAATGTAAAGAAAGATGTTACTATGGGAAGATACAACAAAGCGCTTGACTCGCTTGAAGGGGTAGGAAAATCAAAGTTGTACAGGATTTCCAGATATTTTGATAGAGAAGACCCCTACGTTGCATACAATACCGGGGTAGTATTGATGTTGATGGGGGATACCAAGGGGGCTGGGGCGGAATTCAAAAAGGCTGCCAGGTCAGACAATGAAACAATCAAAGAAAATGCCGTATATAACAGGGCAAATATAATAGCAACAAATATGGATTTTATTACAGCTGCAGAAGAGTATGCGAAGGCACTTAGAATAGATCCGGACGATTTTAAAGCAAAAAAGAATCTTGAAAGGATGCGATTGGGACAGAGACAACTCGCAACACTGTTTACTCCCTTAAAACAGGAGAGAGAAGAGAGGATACAGTCACTGAAACTCATTCCATGGGGGAATAAATACAGGCATAGCGGTGATCAGAAGATTAGGTGGTGAGACCTCTCTTTCGAGAGGATTCCAGAATCGGAATCCCGCCAGGACGGGCGTGGACGTCTCTCGAAAGAGAGGTTGATTGCGTTTATATTACGGATGTTGATTGTCGGTGGATCCGGTTATCCGTAAGATGGGTTAAGCGAAGCGAACCCGCCAATAATAAAAATATATACTGTTATAAAAGTCATTTTTTGAAAAATGTTATTTTTTTCACAACAACAATATTTGATTTACTTATTCCCTGGCGTTGTGCTTATCTTTCTTGCCTATCTTTATTCAACTGGGAGAAAAAGGAGGTGGTTGAGGAGTTTTGGCGGACTTGGCATATTGCAGAGATTCAGCAGGATACCAAATACTACCAGCAATGTTATGAAGGGTCTAGCGGTTAGTGTCTCTTTCTGCGGGCTTTGTATGGTGCTGATAGGGCCGAAGTGGCAGACGACAGAGGAGTATTTTGAGAAAGAAGGCATGGAAATAGTCTTTGTCCTGGATGTGTCGCTGAGCATGCTGGCGGAAGATGTTAAGCCAAACAGGCTGCAAAGGGCAAAGATTGAGATGGAGAATTTAATTAAGGACCTTGAAAATGATTATCTTGGTCTGGTAGTATTTGCCGGACGCGCATTTTCCATGCTTCCTTATCTAACCACAGATTATAATAGTATTTATCTGAGAATTTTGCATATGATTAACGAGAACTATGCGCGCTTCGTGCCTTACGGTACAAATGTCGGGAATGCGCTGCTTATCGCAATAGAGTCGTTCAGCAAGGAGGAGAGAGAGAAGGTTATTATCTTTCTTACAGATGGTGAAGAGCGCCTGGCTGTGAGAAGCCAGGTGGCAGAAGCCGTCAAGATGCTGATGGAGAGGAAGGATATCTCGGTTTATTTGATCGGTATTGGAGATCCTCTGGAGGCTTCACCGATTCCAAAAAAAGATAAAAACGGACACACTACAGGATTTGAGGTTGATATGGAAGGCGGCACTATTATGACAAAACCTGATCCGGAATTATTACAAGAGATTGCTGAAGTGACCGGAGGCACATATATTCACGATGCCACCGGTGATGAGCTTAAGGGTATTTTCCAAGGCGTTATAGCGGATCATAGGAAGGTTTTGGGGGTAAAGACTAGGAATACCGTAAAAGATGTTTCCCAATGTTTTCTGGGTGGATCACTGATTTTTCTGGTACTCTTTTTGTTATTGTAGGATGGGTGGATTCAGCAAGGGTTTCAAGTGGGTCGCTGCCTAACCACTCACCGCCCTGAGCTTACAGACTGTGTTACAATTATAAAAACGCTCTCAATGTCATTCCATACCTGACGACATTGCTTGAACTGGCGGAGACGAATTTGAGATTCTACCATTTGATGCTTACAGGAAGCATTACTCTACAATGGTAATGTGTATTTTATGTAAAGGGGGATAAACAAAATGATTACGAAAGAAAAGGTAAAAATAAAACATGGAAAGTTGTTTATCGATGGAAAATGGATTGATTCTGTTTCGTGTAAGACGTTTGACACTTTAAACCCTGCAACAGAAGAAGTCATAACCTGTATTGCAGAAGGGGACAAGGCAGACATAGACCTTGCCGTTACGGCTGCTCGTAAGGCATTTGAAGGTGGTCCATGGAGAAAGACAGATTCCAGGGAGAGAGGAAAGATTCTGTTAAGAGTAATGGGTTTAATAGAAAAGAATAAGGATGAATTAGCCTTGCTGGAAACATTGGACAACGGTAAACCGATAAGTGAGACAATAAACGTTGACCTTCCGCTTGTAATTGACTGCTTATTATATTATGCGGGATGGGCGGATAAGATTCATGGTGAGACAATTCCGGTAAGAGGAGAGTTTTTTAACTATACTTTGAGAGAGCCGGTTGGTGTTGTGGGGCAGATAATCCCATGGAATTTTCCTTTACTAATGGCCGTATGGAAGATAGCGCCTGCTATAGCCTGTGGCAACACAGTAGTCTTAAAACCGGCCGAGCAGACTCCGTTAACCGCATTGAGGTTGGGTGAGATTTGTCAGGAGGCAGGCTTGCCGGATGGTGTCCTGAATATTGTGACAGGTTATGGTCCCACGGCAGGAGCTGCTCTTGCAGAGCATATGGATGTTGATAAAATTGCCTTTACGGGAGAATATACTACTGGACGCATCATAATGCAGGCAGCTTCTAAGAATTTAAAACGGGTATCACTGGAATTAGGAGGGAAGTCTCCCAATATCGTATTTGAAGATTCTGACATAGATAGTGCCGTAAATGGTGCAATGACCGGTATATTTTTCAATCAGGGTGAAGTCTGTTGTGCTGGTTCCAGATTATTCCTTGAAAAGAGTATTCATGATGAATTCGTGGATAAATTA
>JBHHYW010000292.1:0-4285 GCA_046757745.1 Candidatus Scalindua sp. | reverse complement strand
CACCTACGCATGAGCCGAGACTGGTTTTTATTACTTTGGGTGACCTGCCAATCTTTAAGTCTCCAACGCCTACTGTAATAATATTCCCGTTATTATTTAATATCATTGTTTGTCTTTTATAAACAGGCTAACCATGTTTATTATTTGAAATCAGCAGTTTTGCTACGTTTGATGCTTCATTTTCCAAACCTTCTTCCGCTGGTAGCAAAGCCCTGAGCCTCTGACATACCAACCGTAAGAACGAAAATCGATACAAAAAATATTATCCTTCTTAACATCACAATATCCCTAAGGTTTCAGAATAGATCTCTAAAAATCCGTAAGTCTTTCATTGTGTTCAACAACTTCATCATCTCCCATTGGTAATAATTGATCTGGATTTATCATCTGCTGAGAGATATCTTTGTTATCTCCATTAGTTCCGGCATTGGCATGTGGCATATCGTCAAAAGCGTGTTGTTTCAGCATTTTTCCCTGTGTACCAATACTTTTGCCAGCTTGAGTAGTATTTCCCCTAACACCTCTTTTTTCTGAATCAGTTTGCGATTCTCTGGTACCGTCTAATTTCACTGAAAGTACCTTGATATAGTCCATAAGAGTTTGCGCCTGTGCCGACATCTCTTCACTTGCCGATGCAGTCTCTTCAGCGCTTGCGGCGTTCTGTTGTGTGACGTGGTCCATTTCATTTATGGCCTTTGTTACCTGTTCTATGCCTTCGGTCTGCTCACCGGATGCTGTGGAAATCTCACTTGTCAAGGTGTTAACTTTCTTAACGTTTATCACTATACCGCTCAAAACTTCCTTACATTTCTCAGAAAGCTTTGTACCCGCATCGGCCTTGCTGACACAATCCTCGATTAAAGCTGTCGTGTCTTTTGCCGCAGCCGCACTTCTCTGCGCAAGATTCCTCACCTCTTCTGCTACAACGGCAAAACCCTTACCATGCTCGCCCGCACGTGCAGCCTCTACGGCGGCATTAAGAGCCAGGAGGTTAGTCTGAAATGCTATGCCGTCTATTACCTTTATTATGTCGCCAATCTTCTTACTGCTTTGATTAATGGCCAGCATTGCATTGTTCATATCGTTAATAGATCTATTGCCGGAATCTGCAGTAAGATTGCAGAGTGAGGCGATTTGAGCTGCCTCTTTAGAATTATCGGCATTTTGCTTTGTCATGGACGCTATCTCTTCCATAGATGCCGATGTCTCTTCCAGAGAGGATGCCTGTTCTGAAGAACCCTGCGCAAGGCTCTGGCTGGATGCGGATAACTGTTCAGATGCAGACGCTACCTGCTCGGCCCCCTCTGTCAGGTTTGAAGCAAGTTCCTTCAGGAATCTTGTTAACGGACGTGCAAATAATAACCATCCAAGGCCGATAGCCAAACAAACAATGCCTACAGAACCTGCCTGTGTCCATAGCAGCATCGCCATCTTATTCTCTGCATTTGCCTGATACATGCCAACAACCTGATCCATAGCCTTCATTGTGTCATTTACACTTGTGTAAGCATGATCATAGGCAACTATATATTCTGCCGAATTTGGTTCAACGTTTGTAAGATTCTCCAAATTCACATGTGTGTTATCCCATAACTTTTTTACTTCTTTTAATTTGCCTAGTATCATAGGGTCTTTAGTAGGCGGAAGTGTTGTATACTTTGTCATTCCTAAATCCGTAGGCGCTTCGCCGCCATTTATGAGCGCTCCCAGAGTGGTGTCAAATACCTTTTTAGTCTTGAGGAAACTATCTTCACCGAATCTCCCATCATCTGACCTGGCGAAGAAGGCTTCTGTTTGTGCGCTTACTGTACCAATAGGAATATTTACTACGAGAACGCCCATGACGTCTCCAAGTTTAAAGTCATTCCTTGGGCTTTCTGCATGATTGTTATGACATCTTACACAAGCTTCTGCAGAGGCTATATCGGCGGTTGCGTAACGAAGGGTATAAACGCCATTGTGTACCATAAAACGTGAGAATGCATTTCCTTCCTTATTGTATAAATAATCAAACGCCTCTTTTTCAAAATCTGTATACAGGCCCTTTTCTTTGTTTATGTTCCATTTACTCAGGAGGTCATAGCTGTACACTCCCTTTTCATTTATTTTGCTTGATACC
Organism: Candidatus Scalindua sp.; assembly: GCA_046757745.1. Taxonomy (GTDB): domain Bacteria; phylum Planctomycetota; class Brocadiia; order Brocadiales; family Scalinduaceae; genus Scalindua. The sequence goes on along the minus strand of JBHHYW010000292.1, from coordinate 2,166 downwards.
TCCTGTACAAAGGTAGCCGGAAGAGGGATGCCTCCACCGACCTTGGCGTAGTCTCTGTTTGGATGTACGTCGGCTATGCCGTCCTTCTTCAGTTTTACTATGATGTTTTTCGTATATTGCTTTCGATCCTCTACAATCTGAGTCGTTGCTATCTCGGCTGACTTCAGTGTGCTGTGTCTGACCTGCAAAGGTATTAACTCATTTATATATTCTTTAAAATATTTCTGTGTAAGCATACGCTGCCTACCTGCAAGATTGACGACTGATTTTTCAGCCTGTTGGCCTCTTATTGTATTGAAGACAAAGAAGGCTCCTCCTAAAACAGTTGCTAAAAATATTGAGAATACCACAATAAATTTTTTTCCTATAGTCATTACTTTATCCCCCTCCTCTTTTTTCTGATATAAACATTAAATTTCACCTAAATATTTCGTTCCAATCTGTAAGATTGAACTGGCAATGAGATGTAAAATTAACACTTTGTATCTTGAAATTATATTTCATTCAGCAGTCCCTGGTCAGGCCGCAGGGAGGATCGCTTCAGGACAGGCTGAAATTGTACTGACTCATTTTTTCTACTTGACAAAAATATGTAATTATTGCAACATATTATTGTTATGATACAAACCACTACATTTGATACACGTGCGTATGTAAAGAAACTCTAGGCAGTCGGTTTTTCCGAAGAACAGGCCGAAACGTTAGCCACAACACAAGCTGAGCTTATTGATGAACGCCTTGCCACAAAGCACGATCTTAAAGAACTTGAAATATTACTAAATAACGACATTAAGAAACTTGAAACATCACTAAAACGCGATATCAAAGAGTTGGAATTGCGCCTTATTATCAAGCTGGGTGCCATGCTAACCGCTGGCATTATTACTGTTGCCGTCCTGGTTAAGCTTTTATAAGTCTACACTTATTCTTTGATTTCTAGATTGCAGATTTCCGATTCAACCCTTTCACTCCACACTTCGTTTTCTTTATAGATAACTGCTAAATTTTAATTGTAAATTTTGCACAGAGTATTTATTCCACTCTGCAATCCCTGGCCCAGGCCGCAGGGTGGAACGCACCAGGGCAGGCTGCAATAGACAATCCTCAATTTTCGGTCATCTCTTCAACCATCTCGAGTTCTTCAGTTGACATTACCTGCTCAATATCAAGGAGTATAATTATCTTTTCATTTACCTTGCCAAGACCGGTTATAAAGTCAGTGTCTATTCCCTGTCCGAATGCCGGTGTATCTTCAACCTCTTCGTCGCCAATGTCTACTACTTCTGAGACAGTATCAACAATGATTCCTATCAGCGAACCGTTGACTTCTACTACTATTGTGCAAGTTTCCTGAGTATGTTTCAGTTCTGTCATTGCAAACTTCAGTCTCAGGTCGATTACCGGTATAACCTTTCCCCTCAGATTAATAACGCCTTTCATATAATCCGGGGTCTGAGGCACGCTCGTAATGTCCATCATTCCGATGATTTCTCTGACCTTAAGTATTTCTATACCGTATTCTTCTGTGCCGAGTACAAATGTTAAATATTTTCCCTCATGACTCTTTGTTAGTTTCTTTTCTAATACTGCTTCCATCTTGCCCCTCCTCTCAAAAAGTTTTGAATTCTCCCATCCGGTAAGGCTGTTCGGACGGGAATCCCTAATACAATCTTATTCCGTTTATTTTTAGTCAATGCCAATTTCTTTGCCATCACGCATTTGTCAATTATTGGTGGATTCGCTTCGCTTAATCCACCCTACTGTGCCCGAACGTAACAATTGTTTTCCAATTACATCTGCCGTTTTACCTTTAGGCAGTGATTCAACCATGCGAATAACACGAAGCGCAAACTGTCTTGTCCTTTGCTTCAAATCATCTTTATTCGTCTTATATTACATTTTAGATTGTAGAATGCAGATTCATCGCTTTTATTCCGCCCGACCGAGTCGGATCTGTGAGATGCCCCAGGGTCGTCCTCAGGCGACAATCCGGATTCCGCAATCTAAAATATCTAGTTACTTCCAATAAATGCTTCTCTTACTCCGCTGACGTCCAGAATCAGGCCTACTCTTCCGTCACCAAGTATAGCGCTTCCTGAAATTCCCTTAATATCCTTAAACCTGTCTCCCAGACTCTTAATCACAACCTGTTGTTGTCCCAGGAGT
>JBHHYW010000291.1:0-4285 GCA_046757745.1 Candidatus Scalindua sp. | reverse complement strand
CAAGGACACATATTGACGCCCTCATAGTTCTGACAAGATCGTACGGGGCCGTTATTTTTTTCTCTTCCTTAACAGTTATTTCAAGAGAACCATCAAGACACTTTTTTGTATCTACACCAAGCTCATTAAGGATATTGCAGAGGGTTTTTACATCAGTAAGGTTTGGTATTCCCTTTAATTTTGACATACCTTTAGTCAACAAGCACGCAGCCATAATAGGCAACGCAGCGTTCTTCGCACCGTTTATCCTGACCCTTCCCTGCAAGGGATTACCACCTTCAATTACCATTTTCTCCATTTTTAGTCCGGTCCAAACGCCTTTTGCCTGTCAGTGTCGACATTAACAGGCTTTTGTCTCTTTTGGTTTATACACTCTCAACATTTAATGAAGCCCGCGGGGGGAGTCGAACCCCCAATCTCATCATTACGAGTGACGTGCTCTGCCATTGAGCCACGCGGGCGTTGTTTATATCAATATTGGATATGGTTGTTGGTATGAAGGCCGATATTGTTATGTTAGCTGACTTGTTATGTTGCCTGAATGGTACTTGCCCAAATCCTTCACTTACCTTGCACGAGTCTTGATCTTATTCATTTTCTACCAATGGGCTAAAGTTACAATATTCTTTGTTTTATTTCAAGTTATAATAATCAAAAAGAAATTTTAAAATATCTGACCCAGGGCATTACTCGGCATCGCCTTGACGCCAGGAACAATGGCTGATGTTGTTTCCAGTTTTCTTGACGGCAAATGGACTAAAAAACTCTTTACTGAATAGCCAGAAACATATTCTTTTAATCGCTTTATCGGATAAGCCATTTGAGGGGTTATGGTGCGGGACGTTTTACATTCAAGAAAAATCAAATTTTTATTGCCTGTTGGAATTAGAAAATCAACTTCCAGGCCCTGCTGGTCCCTGAAAAAATAAAGCTCCCTTCTTTTTCCAGAATTATATTGTATCTTAAGAATTTCAGACGCTATAAATCCCTCAAAAACCGGTCCAAAAAAGGGCGAATTAAACAGCATTTGTTCAGACTCAATTCCCAGCAGGTGACACAACATCCCGGAATCTACAAAATATATCTTTGAAGACTTAATTATTCGTTTTCCAAAGTTCTCATAATATGGCGGTACCAGAATAATTTGCGAAGTAATTTCAAGGATGCTCAACCACTCAGAAATGGTCGGGACAGACACCCCAAGAGGGGCGGCCAGATCTGTACGATTGAGTATCTGGCCGGCACGGCTCGCTAATATTGAAAGAAAGCGGCGAAACATGGCTAAATCCCGTATCGAACTAATCGCCCTTACATCCCGTTCCAGATAGGTCTGAATGTATGACCTAAACCAAATATCCGCTACGATTGACCTGGCAAGCGGCTCAGGAAACCCGCCTCTGAAAATCGAGACTTTTGAAGTTTCTTCCTGAGAAAACGGCAAAAGTTGAAATATTGCTGCCCTCCCTGCCATAGACTCGCTCACACCCTGCATTAGCGGCGCTTCCTGAGAACCCGTCAAAAGCCACTGCCCATTTTTATGAGGGAATTGATCAACACGTGAACGAATATAATTAAGGACTTCAGGAACATTCTGGATTTCATCAAGAATAGCCGGTGTTTTAATCGAGTCAATATAAGTATGCGGATCACTCCTTAAACGCGCAATGATATCAGGGTCTTCAATCAAATGATAGGACGCATTAGAAAAGCACTTACGCAGAAGTGTTGTTTTACCGGCACGTCTGGGGCCAGTTACAATTAAGGCCGGAAAATTATTTGCAGCTTTCTTGAGTTCAGAAGTTATCAGACGCGGAAGATATCTCATATTGAGAATTCTAAACTGCCACTTTAAATATGTCAAGATCTTATTTGCTGTATATGCCCTGAGTACCGACCTACGTGCCCTTCATTTAACCACTTGAAATCAAGAGAAAAAAGAGGATGCAAAAAAGTTTACCCCCCCTGATTACGCTTGATATGTAAATTCTCTATGTAGTATCAAACTAACAAAAAAAAGGCTGTATAAGATTTTCTTAACACCTTATACAGCCTTTAAAATTATTTTATGCTTAATTTATAGATACTACTTAATTAAAAAGAGTTATGCATTCAGTATTGCTTCTGATGTCTCATTTTCCCAATCCATAATATAATTGATCCCTGTAATATCAGCGGCTTCCCTGGTCAGCGCGAAAATGTCATCCCTGGTGATTTCACTGAGGTCAAATCTCCTTGATCCGGCCATTAATTGTCGGAGACCCATTGCCATTTTTTCATAATAGGAATACATACCCAACACACCCGGAGTAACTTCTCCAAATTCCTCTTTGACCTTTGATGAATAATAGAAAATCTTATCAACAGAATCGCCATGTTCTGAAGCAGGTTTTGGTATATCACCGGCCTTAATCGCCTCGCCATTGGTATTCCCAACCATGGTAGCACAGATTGTGGATCGAGACATGCCAACAGCCTTTACGAATGGCGCAGCTAAAGCGAATGATTTATAAATATGATCTTCGGCTGTAAGCCCACCTGCAAGAATTATGTCCGGCACATACTCTCCCCTGTCTGCCAGTTTCTTGCAAAAATTATAAGTCATAGCGGAAATATAAACGGTCGGCACACCCCATTCATTCATCATTCTCCACGGACTCATGCCTGTGCCGCCGCCAGCGCCGTCTATGGTTAAAACGTCAAGTTTATAAATCGAGCAGAACTTGATGGCCCTTGCCAGATCAGACGGTCTGTATGCCCCTGTCTTCAGGAATATATATTTAGCGCCGGCGTGTCTCAGGTGTTCTACCTGTTTACCAAAATCATCAATCGCTTTGGGCAGATATTCTGATATTGCCTTCACCCTGGTATGCCTCTCGAACCCCTCAACAGCGCCTGTCTTAAAGGCTTCCTGCACGGTCTTATCTTCCGGATCAGGTATTACAATGTAGCCCCTCTTTTTCAATAGTATTGCCTTGTCCAGATTATAAATCTTTACTTCACCGCCAATGTTCTTGGCGCCCTGCCCCCACTTTAATTCTACGGCATCAGCACCCAGCGTATTCATACTATACTCAAGAACCCCCAACCTCCAATCTTCCGTGTTAGCTTGAATGGCAATAAAGCCATAACCGTCTCTCTGGTTGTCTTTAAAAGATTTAAACCTTCTTTCAAGTTCCTTGCATTCTGTAACTTTCTGATTTTCGTCAAATTTAGAGTTTTCATCCATCCCTACCACATTCTCACCGATTACTATCCCTGTGCCACAAATGGCGGAACCTGCCCCGAGGTCCGCAAAATGTTTCTGAGCTATCTGAGTGGAACCCAGACCTGTACAGATCAATGGAAATTTTAACTTAAGGCCTCTATCTCTACCGAGACGTGTTTCAACATCTACGTTTGTAAACTGTTCGTATTCTTTCTGGTGATGACTGGCTACAGTTCCGGTAATATTAAAATGTGAATAGTCTACAGGATATTCTTTTGTGCCGCATGATGTACTCTTACCAAATGGTATCGGGTAAATCGTCTCCGGCCCCCTCATGGCAGACAAACCAATCTCACAGTATCCGGGACACCCATCCAGGCAAACGACACACATTCCACTTTGAGGCAAGACATCACTTCCGGTCCTCGTTCTCGTTCCGGTTGCAGCCGATTTATTCGGTATTTGCAAACTTCCCATCTCTAACCCTCCATTCTTTAAAAAAGCCCTAGTTATATTCCGTGTCATCCGGTTAGGTTTTTGCGCATGTCTTAATTACACTGTCATACCCGCATGTTTTTAACGGGAATCTAGGACTAATGAACCATTGGATACCCGATAAAAGCATTCGGGTATGACAAAAACCGCGCATGCAAAAACCTAACCGGACACTACTGAGTTATATTAAAAGAAATCCGATTTAATTGCAAAATTTTCCAGAGCGCTGTAAAATACAAATGTAGTACCACTACATTTAATTAATATTAACACAATAAATCATGTGAAATCAAACTCTTACGACAAAGGTATAAAACATAAACTGCTGTGAATATACCACGTATTTGGCTAAATTCAACAGTTATTTTCATATCTACCATTTTTACCCAGGATATCTTTTGGTTCATAGCTTTTCATTTTGACAAAAAAACCCGCTAGAAACTCACTCTTAACTTAGCAAGTTTCTAGCGGGAAATCTAAAATATAAAACTCCAGCATATGAGCATATGTATCAGATAATTTACGTTAATCTTATAATCCGCTTGCCCTTTCCAATCCGTCCCACAAAACAGTCCTGGCATCAAG
>JBHHYW010000290.1:0-4287 GCA_046757745.1 Candidatus Scalindua sp. | reverse complement strand
GATTATAATGAAGCCAATTTGAAGTTATCAGAGACATATAACAAAATCGGAGTACCGGATGATAAGCTTATGATTTACACCAGAGCAATAGAAATGGACCCGAAAGACTCAAATGCCCGTATAAATCTGGGTATCTATTACCAACAAATGAAGAATATGGATCTCGCATTTGAGCAGTATAATAAGGTTCTTGAGTATGATCCTTATAATTCAAGCGCCCATTTTAATCTGGGTGTTGCATATCAGGACTACAACTTACTTGAGAAAGCCATTTCATCATACGAAAGATCTATTGAGCTTAAACCAGATTATGACAAGGTCCATTATAACCTTGGTATTGCGTATATAGCTACTGAGGAATATGATAAAGCTCTGAAGGAGCTAAACAGGGCAGATGAATTAAATCCTGGTAATAAAGATACGCATAGTAATTTAGGATTGGTGCATTATCTTAAAGGTAACAGCGAAAAGGCGATAAATGAATTAAGAAAAGCATTAGAATTAGACCCTGAAATGGCAGATGCGCATTATTACATGGGTGTGGTTTATGCCAGTAAAGAAATGTATGAAGATGCTATTAAGGAGAACAAGAAGGTTATAGAGGTCAGCCCGGATTATGTGAACGCTCACTTCAATCTTGGCACTCTATATCATAAGCAGGGTTTATTGGACGAGGCAATAGATGAATATGAGCAAGCAATTCAGATAGATCGTGGTTTTGCAGATGCTTATTATAATAAAGCAGCAGCACTGAAGAAGCTGGGTAAACCGGCGGAGGCACGCGATGAATTTGAAAAATACAGGATGGTCAGGCAGACAGCCGAAGGCTCGCCAAGCCTTTTGTCATTTGAGGCGAAGCTTACGGGAACCATGGAAAGGGAAGACGCATTTAAGGAAATAGGAAAAGCTAAAGCCCTTGAAGAAGCTAAAGCCCTTGAAAAGATAAAAGCTCTTAAAAAGGCTAAAGTCACAGGTGCACAAGCCAAAGAATCTGTGACAAAGTAAGGTACTGGAATTTATTTCTATGAAGATAAAAACCTGAATAACTGTGCTAATGCCTTAACGCCCAAATTGAGCGATTTTGCCCGCCAGAATGAGTATTGGACTGGTAGCCGCAACCTTGAGGTTGCGGGGCTTACGTGAACCCATCAAATGCTGAGAGACACTCGCTTAAGTCATGCTAATGAACATGCCTGCCTTCGGTTACATAGGTAACATTTACATATCTTGCCTTGTTTTCTCTCTTGGTTCACGTTTTTCTGAAATGGTTGGAAGTTCAACTTCTAAAGTTTGGTTTGGCTCAACCGTTATCTCCATGCTAACAGGCTTAAATTTCTCATGCCATGTTTTGAGTGTATACTTTCCGGGAGAGACGTTTTCAATGGTGAATTCACCGTTTTTGTCGGTTAAAGTGAAATAAGGATTGTCCAGAACAACAATGAATGCTGACATCTCTTTATGTACATTACACCTGAGTTGAATTTCTCCCGGTTTGTCCAGACGTATTATTTTTATAACACCGGTATCATAAGTACCCAGGCTTAGCATTCTGTGTGTACCAGGAATAGGTTCAGGTGAATATACATTATGACGGACATTGTCTGTATTAGGAAAATCTACGGTTGATCCTTTTAAGATTGGAAGAACGTGGGGTATAAATTCTACATTCCACTGGTCCATGATAGGCGGCTCAGCCGGTAACCCTTTTTTCTTGGTGAACGCAAGATGTCCGGTCACAATAGAATGTCTTTTTTCTGAAGGTTGAAAGATACCCGGTACATTTTCCAGATAAACAATAGTATTTTCTGAATGCCTTTCAGGTATATCAGAATGTACAGTTGCCACTCTTGCCTTTCCCATAATGATGCCTGGATTTTTCACATTACCTTCGGCCTCACTTGCTACTCGTTTGTTCTTGTAAGATAAGTCTTTACTCATTTCAAGAATCTTTGCTTTTATTTCTGCGTAATCGTCCATAGGTGGAAGGAGATTTCCCATTTCGTCAGGTTGTTCTGGATTAATGTTAAGTTCCTCCGAACACAAACCGCATCTTGTCACGTAGAGAGAAAGAGTGATTATTAACGTCATTATGATAATATTGATGATATTTACTGCTCTTTTAAATTTGCCTTTCATTTATTCCCCTCTTAAATCTATTGTTTTAAACGGTATAGTTGTATTTACTGAGTTCTAAAGTTTAAAATGTCAATTATATTTATAGGCATTTTTATTGCAAACAAAAATTGCCCGGAAGTGTTGGATTCCATATTGACTGGTGTTTAAATCATTTTAAAGGTTCTTAGAATTGACTTCTCTTAGGTATTGAATCACTTGCAAAATAGATATTGATCGTTATAATCTCTACAAAAGAATTATTTTCAGTCTTTTTAAGGAGGTGAAAATCCGTATGTGCTTGAAGAATGGATATTATTGTCTTGTAGTAATATTTGCTTTGTTGTTCTCTTTACATAATGTCAATGGAAAGTGCTTTGCAAATGACACAATCCTTCCATGGCATATTCAAGATAAAGCCATTATGCAGATAGGCGTTTCCTGGGCTTTCAAGATAGCCTATTCTCCTGACGATAAATATATTGCCGTTGCTACAAAAGTGGGTACTATCATAATTGATGCCAAGACACATGATTCGATATGTTTCCTGTTTGGTCATAAAGATGCTGTACAATCAGTCGCCTTTAGTCCCGACTCTAAACTACTCGCATCAGGTTCCCTGGATGGGACAGTCAAGATTTGGGAAATACCTTCAGGGAAAGAGTTACAGACCTTATTTACTACCAGTCAGGCGGTTGTTTCGGTTGCTTTCAGTCCAGACTTCAAGGTGCTTGCTTCTGCAGGTACATATGATAATAATATCACCCTCTGGGACGTAAACACATGGAAGGAAACAAGATCATTAGCCGGGCATAGTAAAAATGTTAACACCGTTGCCTTCAGCCCTGATGGGAAACTGCTGGCATCAGGTTCAACTGACAATGATATCAAGCTCTGGGATCCTTCATCCGGGAAGGAAATAAGGACGTTAAGAGGGCATGCTTATATGGTTTACGAAATTGATTTTAGTCCTGATGGTAAATTAATTGCATCCGGTTCCGGTGATAATACTGCAAGAATATGGGATGTAGCAACGGGAAAGGAGATAAAGAGACTTGTCGGGCATACGTGGAACGTAAATTCCGTAGGGTTCAGCCATGACGGACGGTTTGTAGGTTCAGGTTCGGCAGACGGTACGACAAAGCTATGGGATGTTTCTACAGGTAAAAAGATATGGTCTGTAAAAGGTCATAGCCGCGGTGTGAAATCAGTAGCTTTTACAAAGAACTCTACAATTCTTGCCTCGGCATGTCCGTTTGACCATAACATCAAATTCTTTGATGTGAAAACAGGAAAGGAATTAGGAGTAATCGCAGGGCACGGCAGAGATATTAATGTAATGACATTTAGTCCTGATGGCAAATACCTGGCATCTGCCGCATGGGACAGGACAGTCAAGATCTGGGATGTAGCAAAGTTTAAAGAAAAATGGACTTTAAGAGGCCATAGGGAAGAGGTCAACTCTGTGGCATTCAGCCATGACAGCAAACTTATTGCCTCCGGCGCACATGAAGGTGATGTTAAGATCTGGGATGTTGCAACCGGTAAAGAAGTCAAGACACTAAAAGCACACAAAGATAGTGTATATTCGGTAGTATTCAGCCACGATTCAAAGATGCTTGCATCAAGCTCCTGGGAAGAAATCAAGATATGGGATGTTGACTCATGGAGAGAGATGAAGACCTTAACCGGACAAAAAAAGGAGATTAGCGGTTTAGACTTTGCTAATTATAGTAAACTCCTCGTCTCTGGCGCATATGATAGAAGTGTAATGATCTGGGATGTGGCGACAGGAAAGATGTTGAAGGAGTTGATAGGACATGGAATGCGTGTTAATGCCCTGGACGTAAGCTCAAACTCAAAATATATCGTATCTGCCGGTCGTGACACGGTTCTTGTCTGGGATCTTGCATCAGGAAAAAAACTGTGGGATTTGAACGGTCATAATTGGGGCGTTACCTCATCGGTGTTTCATCCGGACAACAGACTCATAGCCACATGTTCATGGGGTGATGAATTGATTATGCTCTGGGATGTAGAGACTGGAAAACTACTGAAATCACTTCCAGGCCACTGGGATGCTCTCAGGTCTCTGGCATTCAGTCCAGACGGAAAACTCCTGGCATCCGGTGCAAATAATGGAATAATATTGGTATGGAAAATAGATTAACACTC
>JBHHYW010000289.1:0-4290 GCA_046757745.1 Candidatus Scalindua sp. | reverse complement strand
CCCGGATCATCTTTTGTAATCTTATGAATGGATACATTGTCCAGGGAGTCTCTCTTTTTACGTTCTTCCATCCAGGAAATCAGTGATTCTTCAGGGTCAAGTGCAATTATCTTCCCTTCAGGAAGCTGTTTAGAAAACAGGTCTGCAAAATACCCTGTACCGGCGCCGAGGTCTACTACTGTCATGTCAGGCAGGGTGATCAGCCTGTGGACGATATCAGGCATTTGCCAACTCTCTCTATTCGTATCCATTACTGCAGCGCAAAAGCCTGCATCATCATATAAAGGGAAACAACCCATGTTTTTACCTCAACTTCTCTTGTATGAATTATTCAATGCCGACAACCTTTATGTCGAAAACTACATCCTTTCCTGCCAGGGGGTGGTTGCAGTCAAGAAAGACGTGTATTTCGTCTACGTTTACAATTGTTCCGCCTAATTCCTGTATTTTAATTGTCTTGCCTATCACAGGCACAAAATTTTCAGGTAGATCAGATCTCACAAATTTCATTACAAGGCCTTCGTCCCTCTTCCCATAAGCGTCTTTTGCCTCTACAGTGACCTTCTTTCTCTCATTAAGTTTCATCCCTTTTACAGCCCTATTAAGTCCGAGCGGCATCTGTTCGCTCCCCACTGTAAATTTCAGAGGTTTTCCAAGCCTGGTACTCTGAAATACCGTACCATCTGTAAGGCTTACTGTGCAATGGATCTTGACCTTATCATCCGTTTTTACGACTCTCTTTTCACTGCCGATGGCCTTGACTGGATACCCATTGATAGTGACCAATCCTATTATTAAGAATAACATCAACTTAAATTTTATGAGTGGCTGTGTTACATACGAAAAATTCTCTCTCATTTTATCTTCCTCTTTTTTTAAAGATTTTAAAAAAGTGTTGTGTTCATCCTGATCTGATACTTTAATGGTGACTGCTATATTGGGGGTTTCTGGAATAAGCTTTTACTAATAGTTTTTGTCAGAAACGTTGTAAGGTTAAATAATGTTGCTATGAAATTTCTGTTTGTGGCAAGTTTTAAGAATATTACTGGTTTTTTAATCTTGTTTGCTCGTGCTATATCATACCTGCTGGCTAGAGCAACAATCCTCTTAAGAGGGGTATGTTCCTCAAAATCGAGAATGTCACTCAAGTAAAATGACATGCATCTGTAACCATTCGCTTTCTTACTATCGGTTATAGATAAATCCGTCGAGCTTCCGTTCAACGTAAACTTAAAGTCAACGCTGTTACCCTTTGAGTGAAAGAACCTGAAAATGACCTTTCTTCCCAGGTATTTTAGCAGCCAGGTATCTCTGAATCTGGCATTCTTTATCTCATCTCCCACAAGGGCATGCAGGTATTCAAACATATAGTCCTTTAAATCATCAAGACTGTTTCTGTCATCATTTTTTTCGATAACGGCAACGTTTATCAATCGGTATACCGCTTCAAGAATTGTGCCCAGTATGGTACGTTGGCGTGAAGAAGAGTCCACGCCGTAAAACTTTCCGTTACAATAGGACAGCATCTTCTTAAGGGTCTTCAGGTTTATGTTGTTGGGTTCTACTACAGTACCAAAGTTATTGTACATATCCCATTTATAGCTGTTGATTGAGTTTTCCTTTTTGTATTCCTCGTAGATACCGGTTCCGGGATATGGGGTCATTACCATAAATACGGCTTGCTTCAGACCTACTTCTTTGGCGTATTCCGGGTATTTCTTTATGTCTTCCACTGTTTCATTAAGATGGCCGATTATAAAATAACCCTGTACTTTTATCTTATGATCATTCAATATTTCAATGGCCTTTTCACAGGTTTGCGGGTTTGTGCCTTTTCTTATCCTTTTTAGTGTTTCCATATTCGGGCTCTCAATCCCGAGGCTTACATGCCTCAGGCCAATATCATGCATCTTCTGCATTATGCGTTCCGCCCGGATAATGTCTGTGGTCCTGCTTTCCGTCCATATCTTGAAATTGGTCAGATCATTTTCTGACATGAGATCAACAATTCTTTCCATCCTGTCAACATCTGTTAACACATTTGCATCCCATATTTTAAGTATCTTACGCTTTCTGGTGGTATGTATCATCTTTAGTTCTTCAATTACGTTTTCAGGGCTTCTATACCGCCAGCTTTTATTTACCATATCATTTGAACAAAAAGAGCACTTTATCCTGCAACCTCTTGATGTAAACACGGTGTCGAATAGATAATCAGCGCCTTTGTTCCCAAATCTTTTTGGTCTTATTTCCCGTAATGGTTGTGGAAGGATATCAAGGTTTTCAATTATGCCTCTATCCGGATTTTGTATAATGTTGCCGTTATCCTTGAATGACAGTCCTTTGACGTCTTTTGATGGGCCGTTATTGACAAGTTCCTTGAATGTGAGTTCACCCTCTCCCCTGATTACGGCATCGATGTATGGAGATTGAAGCACTTCACTCGGAAGCGCTGTTGGATGGTAACCACCCAGTACCACGTATAGATTGTGCCTCTTGGCTATTTCTGCGTATATCAGGGCATTTGAATAAGCGCCGGTCATGGAGGAGATGCCAATCATATCGGCAGGATGGCGTTTCAAGAATTTTTCAAAGTCGCGTATGGGATTTGATGCATACGTGTCTACTGGAATTGTTATTGTGTCAACATCATCTTTTACCATACCGGCAAGATAGCATACCTCGGTAATATCGGAAAGAATCAGTCCGTAAGGTATATCAATCTTCTGGGGCGCTTTTAATAGACAAACATTTTTAAAATAGCTCATTTTTTGAGATGTTTTATTGCAACTTTATTAATGGCATTCAAATATGCCTTTGCGCTTGCTTCTATTGTGTCGGTACTTACGGCGCGGCCTCTATAGTTATTGCCTTTGACTTCAACCTCTACGCTGGCTTCTCCCAGGGCATCCTTTCCACTCGTTACCGCTCTGATACTATAATCGAGAAGTGTTCCTTTTATCCCGGTTAATAAATCGACTGTTTTAAAAATAGCGTCAATTGGTCCGTCACCTTTGGTGGAATCAGCTAATATCTTATCTTTCCCAACACGCAACCTGATGCTGGCTGTCGGAACCGGGCCGCAATTTATACTTAAACTGTCAAGTTCGTAAATTTGCGGGGTTTCCGATTTCTCATCCTGTATTAATGCTTCTATATCCTGATCATAGATTTCTTTTTTCTTGTCAGCCAGGAGTTTAAATTGGCGGAATGTGTGTTCAAGCTCTTCATCCGGTAGCTCATAACCCAATGCTTTAACACGTTTCTTGAATGCATGACGGCCGGAGAGTTTACCAAGGACGATATTGGTCTTAGGCAGGCCGACTTCTTCCGGTCTCATGATTTCGTAAGTCGTACTTTCTTTTAAAACTCCATCCTGGTGTACTCCAGATTCGTGTGCGAATGCGTTTTCTCCTACTATCGCCTTGTTCCTCTGTACGCGTAATCCTGTCAAGCCGCTGACAATCCTGCTTGTGGCCATTATTTCATTTGTCTTTATTCCCGTGGTATTCCCGAAGAAATCCTTTCTAGTTTTAAGCGCCATAACAATTTCTTCAAGAGATGCATTACCCGCTCTTTCCCCGATTCCGTTTATAGTGCATTCAACCTGTGTAGCGCCGGCTTTTACAGCTGCGAGTGAATTAGCAACCGCAAGGCCGAGGTCGTTGTGGCAGTGAATACTTATAACAGCATTATTTATATTTTTTACGTTATTCTTAAGATTTTTTATTAATACTGCGTATTGTTCCGGTATTGCGTATCCTACAGTATCAGGAATGTTCACTGTCGCAGCTCCCGCATCTATTACGGCTTCTACTACATTTACTAGAAAATCCGGTTCAGTTCTTGACGCATCTTCAGGAGAGAATTCTACATCGTCAACATATTTTCTTGCGCGTTTTACTCCTTTTATGGCAGTTTTAATGATTTCCTCCTTTGCTTTTATCAGTTTAAATTTTCGATGAATTTTAGATGTTGCAAGAAATATATGAATCCTGGGTGATTTGGCTGCTTTAAGGGCCTTTGCCGCACAATCTATATCTTTATCAACTGCCCGAGCGAGAGCGCATATACTTACATCCTGTATTTCCTTTGCAATATTACTTACAGACTTGAAATCGCCTTCCGATGTTATTGGAAATCCGGCTTCCATTACGTCAACGTTCAGAATGGAGAGTTGTCTTGCTATCTGCAGCTTTTCTTTCTGGCCCAGACTTGCACCCGGAGATTGCTCCCCATCTCTTAAAGTAGTATCGAATATTATGATTTTTGACATAAAAACCTTTTCTG